>DASYPD010000113.1:0-4506 GCA_036007005.1 Gemmatimonadales bacterium | reverse complement strand
GGCGGAGTCTCCGCGGAAGAGGACCTCGGCGCGCGCTGGTTCGAAGCCGTCAAGACCCGATTGCCCTGGCTGGTCGTCAACCTGCTGACCGCCTTCGTCGCGGCGGCGGTCGTCGCCGTGTTCACCAACGTGGTGCGCGCGCTGCCGGCGCTCGCGGCGTGGATGACCATCATCTCGGGAATGGGCGGTAACGCGGGGACCCAGACCTTGGCCGTCACGGTGCGGCGGCTCGCGCTGGGACTGATTGCTCCGGCGGCGTTTCTGAACGTCATCGGCAAGGAAGTCATGGTCGGCTTGGCATGCGGCGTCGCCAATGGGGTGCTCGTCGCCCTCGTGGCGCTGGCGATCCATCAGCCTCCCCGGCTCGGCGTGGTAGTGTGTCTGGCCATGACGGGGAATCTCTTCGTGGCCGGATTCGCCGGTGCCGTCATTCCGCTCCTGCTGGAGCGATTCCGGATCGATCCGGCGATCGCTTCTTCCGTTTTCGTGACCACCTTCACCGACGTCTGCGGCTTTGCATTCCTGCTGGGACTCGGCGGCTGGCTGTTGCTGTAACGCTCTGATACCTTGCAACCATGGATTTTGACGGTCTGCTCGCGGAGCTGGGCACCGGGCGCACCGCGGCGCTTGCGCGCGCGATTTCCCTGGTCGAAAACGGCCGTCCCGGCTTCGAGCGCTTGCTCTCTGCGGTGCACCGGAAAATCGGGCACGCCCGCCGGATCGGGCTGACCGGACCGCCGGGTGCGGGGAAATCGACGCTCGCCCAGCAACTGGTTCAGCTCTGGCGTGCGCGGGGGAGCACGGTGGCCGTGGTGGCGGTTGATCCGACCAGCCCGCACTCGGGGGGAGCCCTGCTGGGAGACCGCATCCGCATGGAAGGAGTGGCGCTCGACAGCGGGGTGTACATCCGCTCGATGGCGACGCGCGGCTCGCTGGGTGGTCTGGCGACCAGCACCCGCGAAGTCTGCGATGTGCTGGACGCCGCGGGATTCGATCGCATCCTGATCGAGACGGTGGGTGTGGGACAATCCGAGCTCGCCGTGACCAGCATGGCCGACAGCACCGTGCTTGTCCTGGTGCCCGAGTCGGGTGACGGTATTCAGGCGCTCAAGTCGGGCGTGATGGAAGTGGCCGATCTCTACGTGATCAACAAGGCCGATCGGCCCGGAGCGGCAAATCTCGCGCGCGAGATCGAAGTCACGCAGGGGATTCGGCAGGGACACGCGTTCCGGCACGTGCGAACGCATCACGCAGTGACGGGAGGACGGAAGGAGGCTAAGACGGTCGCGCAGGGTACCGCTCTGCCGACGTGGACGCCTCCCGTCCTCCTGACGAGCGCCACGACGGGAGAGGGTGTCGCGGCTCTCGCCGACGCCCTCGAACGACACGGGGCCTGGCTGGAGCAAGGTGGTGAGCTCGAGGCGCGGCGGCGCACCCGCTTCGCCGCGCGCACCCGCGAAGTCGTGGACCGCGCGATGCACCGCTGGGTGTGGGCAGATACCCGCGCCGAGGAGCTGTTGCAGGAGGGGATCGACGCGGTCGCGACCGGGCGCTCGAGTCCCTATGAGCTCGCCGCCGAAATCATGGCCGGGCTCAAGGAAGGAGCGCGCGTGTGAGCGAGGAGCTGGAACGGCTCCGCGCCGAAGTGGCCGCCTGGCGAGCGCTCGCTGAGGGGCTGCCGCTCCGCGAGGGCGTGGAATTCACCTCGGTCTCGGGTCGGGAAGTCGAGCCGGTCTACACCCCGCTCGACCTGCAAGACCGCCTCGGCAGCGCGAGCGAGTTGCCCGGGCTCTATCCCTTTACTCGCGGCATTCATCCGACGATGTACCGCGGCCGACTCTGGACCATGCGCCAGTTTTCGGGCTTCGGTACCGCGGAGGATACCAACCGGCGCTACAAGTTCCTCTTGCAGCATGGGCAAACCGGCCTGTCGGTCGCGTTCGATTTCCCGACCTTGATGGGCTATGACTCCGATCATCCGCGCGCCGAAGGCGAAGTCGGCAAGTGCGGAGTGGCGATCGCGAGCCTGGCGGACATGGAGACCCTGTTCGCGGGAATTCCGCTCGATCGCGTCTCCACCTCGATGACGATCAACGGTCCGGCCGCGATTCTCTTCTGCTTCTACGTAGCGGCGGCGGAGCGTCAGGGTGTCGATATCTCCCGCATTCAGGGAACGGTGCAGAACGACATCCTGAAAGAGTACATGGCGCAGCACGCGTGGATCTATCCGCCGGAGCCGGCGCTCAAGCTGATCGTGGACATGTTCGAGTGGGCCGCAACGCACACCCCGAGCTGGAACACCATCTCCATCTCCGGGTATCACATTCGCGAAGCGGGCGCCACCGCGACGCAGGAGCTGGCGTTCACGCTCGCGGACGGCTTCTGCTACGTCGAGCACGGCATCGCGCGCGGGCTCGGAGTGGATGCCTTCGCGCCGCGGCTCTCCTTCTTCTGGGACATCCACAACGATTTCTTCGAGGAGATCGCCAAACTCCGCGCGGCCCGGCGGGTCTGGGCTCGGCATCTCAAGGAACGCTACGGCGCGCGCGACGAACGCAGCTGGAAAATGCGCTTCCACTGCCAGACGGCGGGCGTCACCCTCACCGCGCAGCAACCCCCGAACAACATCGTGCGAGTGGCCTATCAAGCGCTCGCGGCCGTGCTGGGCGGCGCCCAGTCGTTGCACACCAACGCGCTCGACGAAACGCTCGCCTTGCCGACCGAAGAGTCTGTGCGCATCGCGCTGCGCACCCAGCAGATCCTCGCCCATGAGACCGGGGTGCCCAACGTCGCCGATCCCCTGGGCGGCTCCTATTACGTCGAGGCGCTCACCGATCAGATGGAGCGGGAAGCGGAGGGCCTGTTCGCGGAGATCGACGCGCAGGGCGGAGTCGTCGCCGCGATCGAGTCCGGCTGGTTCCAGCGGCAGATCGCCCGCAGCGCCGCGCGCTTCCAGGGGGAGATCGAGAGTGGCCGCCGGGTGATCGTCGGCGTCAACGAATTTCTGGCCGAGGCGGATGCGCCCGTGGAGATCCTCCGGATTGGCGAGGAGGCCGACCGATCCCAGCGCGCCCGGCTGGCGCGGCTGCGCGAGACCCGGGATGCGGCTCGGGTGGAGCAGAGCCTGGCGGCGTTGCGCGCCGCCGCCGCCGCGGAACAGAATGTCATCCCCGCGATGCTCGATTGCGCGCGAGCCTACTGCACGTTATTCGAGATTCGCGAGGTGCTGGAGCGCGTCTACGGCGCCTATCGCGAGCCCGTCTTCTTCTAGGAGTCCGATGGCTTCTCCTGCCTTGAGTGAGGTGCGCCAGCGGCTGCAGCGCCTGCTGCGCCTGCAAGCTGGCAAACACTGGATCGTGAGCTGCTATCTCAAGCTGGAGCCCCGCGATCGCACCCGGGGCAAGTACCTCATCAAGCTCAAGAACCGGATCCGCGAGGTGACCGAGGCGCTCCCTGCCGAGGGGCTGACCCGCGCGGAGACCGAGCAGATCAGCGGCGATCTCCGCCGGCTGCAGACTATGCTGCAGCGCCCCGATGCGCTGCCCTCCACCCAGGGACTCGCGGTCTTCCTCTCCCAGCCGCTGGGCCTGCTCGAGGTCATCCCGCTTCCGCGGGTGCATCGCTCCCGCCTGCTGGTGGCGCGCACCCCGCTGGTCCGCGAGCTCGCGGCGCTGGAGGATGAGGTGGGCCGCTTGCTCGCGGCCGTGCTCGACAAGAGCGGGGCCTCGCTCTACGAGGTGACCGCCTTCGACGTCCGCAAGCTGGAGGAGATCCCGGCCGCCACGGCCCGGGGACACCGCTTCCACGGCGATCGCCACGGAGCGCCGGGCAAGGGCGAGCACGGATTCCACAACCGGCTCAAGCACGATCGGGAGCAGCTCTTCGCCACGGTCGCGCAGCGGCTCTTCGACCTGGATCGTGCCGAGCCGGTGCGCGGTCTGGTGCTCGCGTCCGCGGGCAACGAGGCGGAATCCTTGCGGATGTTCCTCCACCCCTATGTGAGCGGCAAAGTCCTCGGGACCACCCGCTTCATGCGCAAGCGCGGGGCCACGCTCGGCGAACTGCACCGGGTGGTGCTCGAGGCGCGCGAGGACTTCGAGCGGAAGCTGGAACGCCATCTGGTGGCGGAGATGCTGCTCGGCCAGGGCTCCGGCTGGGCGGTCAACGGCATCGCCCCGACGCTCGACGCCCTCTCCAAGGGTCAAGTCCGCACCCTGCTGGTGCGCGCCGACGCGAGCGTGCCGGGCTTCCACTGCGCCGCCACCGGGCGCTTGACCCTGAGTGCAAGAGAGTGTCGCGGGTTAGGCAACGCGACCCCGGTCCCCGATATCATCGACGACGCGATCGAAGAAGCCCTCCGCCAGCGGCTGGATCTCGACGTGGTGTTCGAGCCGGATGCGGCGGAGACGATCAACGGGCTGGCGGCGCTGCTGAGATTCAGGTAACGAGCAGTGAGTAGTGAGTAGTGAGTAGTGAGTAGTGTTATGCGTTGCTCCTACTCACTAC
>DASYPD010000112.1:0-13502 GCA_036007005.1 Gemmatimonadales bacterium | reverse complement strand
TGGTGGCGATGACGCCGTGGGGCGCATACACGGTGGAGCGGCCGGCCATGGAAGGGGCTCTCCCTTGCGCTCTCAGAGCCGACGCGTTGGTCAGGGCGAGCACGAACAGCAGTGCGAAGCGTCGGAGTCGTGGAGCCATGGGGTGAACAGTAACCGGGTCACCGGTTACTGTTCACCCCCATGCGTACCGCCCGTCGCACCCACACGTTCACCGAGTCGGTCATCCGCGGGATGACGCGACTCGCCGCCGAGCATGGCGCCATCAATCTGGCCCAGGGATTTCCCAATTTTCCCTGCCCGGACGTGCTGAAAGCGGGGGCGGCCGCCGCGATCCATGCCGACATCAACCAGTACGCCATCACCTGGGGCTCCAAACGACTGCGCGACGCGATCGCGGGGAAATATCTCGAGTGGTACGGCATGGAGGTGAATCCGGAAACCGAGCTCACTGTCACCTGCGGGGCGACGGAGGCGATGGCGGCGACGCTGCTCGCGCTGGTGGATCCCGGCGAAGAAGTGATCATCTTCGAGCCGTTCTACGAGAACTACGGGCCCGACGCGATTCTGTGCGATGCCAAGCCGGTGTTCGTGCCGCTGTTGCCGGGCCAGCCGCTCGACCTGGAGCGGCTGCAGGACGTCTTTTCCGAGCGCACCCGGGCGATCGTGGTGAATACGCCGGCGAATCCTTCGGGCCGGGTGCTAACCCGCGACGAGCTTGCCGGGATTGCGGACCTCTGCAACCGGCACGACGCCTGGGCGGTGACCGACGAGATCTACGAGCACATCCTCTACCAGGGAGAGCACCTCCCCCTCGCGACATTCCCGGGGATGCGCAACCGCAGCGTGACGATCTCCGGCGCCTCCAAGACCTTCAGTATTACGGGCTGGCGGATCGGCACGATCGTGGCGCCGGCCGGGCTGACCGACGCGATCCGGAAGGTGCACGATTTCCTCACGGTGGGCGCGCCGGCGCCGCTGCAGGAAGGTCTCGCCGTGGCGGTGGAATCGCTGAGTCAGAGCTATTACGACGGCCTGGCCGATGCCTATCGCGCGCGGCGCGACCTGCTGATGGAAGCCCTGGAGGCGGCGCGCTTCCGCTCGGTGGCCCCCGAGGGCGCCTACTACATTCTGGCCGATTTCTCCGCCTTGAGCGATCTGCCCGCGCCGGAGTTCGCGCGCTGGCTGACGGTGGAAGGCGGCGTCGCGACGGTGCCCGGCACCAGCTTCTTCAGCCATCCCGAGGACGGCAACCACCTGACCCGTTTCGCCTTCTGCAAGACGGAAGAGCTGCTGCGCGAAGCGGTGCACCGCCTGCACGCGCTGCCGCAGGGGGGAGGCCGCTCGTGAGCCGCCTCAAGCTGACCCGTCCCGAGGACGCCACGGGCCCGCTGGCGGAGGAGTACGCGGCGGCGCGCCAGCGGGCCGGACGGATCTGGAACATCGTGGCGCTGATGAGCCCTAACCCGGCGGTGCTCCGCGCCTCGATGGGGCTCTATCGCGCGATCATGCATGGAGCGTCGCCGCTCAGCCGGGTGCAGCGCGAGCTGCTCGCCGTCGTGGTGTCGCAGACCAATGGCTGCAAGTATTGAATTGCGGCGCACGCGCACGATCTCCGGGAAGAGATCCAGACAGCGGTGAGCGGCGAGCAAAAGACGGTGAGCGATGAGCGGTTAGCGGTGAGCGGGAATGCCGATGCTTGGGTCAAGGCCATCGCGTCGGACTGGCGGCAGGCCGAGCTCAACGAGCCCGACCGCCTGCTCTGCGAGCTGGCGGAGAAGCTGGCGCGCGACTCGCACGCGGTGAGCGACGCCGACATCGAGGGGCTGAGGCAGGCGGGATTCAGCGAGCCGGCGATTCACGACGCGGTGCAGGTGATCGCCTATTTCAGTTACATCAACCGCGTCGCGGATGCACTCGGCGTGGCACCCGAAGCCTGGCTGGCATGACCACGCCACCCGTGGCGCCCCGCCGCCCGCATCCGATCGTGCTGCACGGCGAGCGGCTGGAGGACGACTACTTCTGGTTGCGGGAGCGCGACGATCCCGCGGTGCGCGCCTACCTGGAGGCCGAGAACGCCTACGCCGAGGCAGTGCTGGCGCCCACCCAGGCGCTGCAGCAAACGCTCTACGACGAGATGCTCGGCAGGATCAAGCAGACCGACGTCTCGGTGCCCTACCGCGACGGCGCGTTCTGGTACTATGCCCGCACCGAAGCGGGCCAGCAGTACCCCATCTATTGCCGCAAGCGGGAATCGCTCAGGGCGAGCGAGCAGATCCTGCTCGATGTGAACCAGCTGGCCGAGGGCCATCCCTACATGGCGGTGGGCGCGTTGAGCGTGAGCGACGACGGCCGGCTAATGGCCTACTCCACCGATATCACGGGCTATCGCGAGTACAGTCTGGTGGTGCAGGATCTCGAGCGCGGTGCGCTGGTAGCCGGGCCGATCGCGAAGTGCGGCTCGGTGGCGTGGGCGGCCGACAACCGCACGTTCTTCTATACGATCGAGGACGACGCCAAGCGCTTCTATCAGGCGTGGCGCCAGGAGATCGGCGGCGCGCGGGAGCTGGTGCTCGAGGAGCAGGACGAGCGGTTCCGGCTGCAGGTCGAGCGCACCCGCAGCCTCCGCTATCTCCTGTTGCAGGCCGACAGCCATACGACCTCGGAGCTCCGCGTGCTTCCCGCGGCCGCGCCGCGCACGCCGCCCCGACTATTGATACCGCGGGTGGCCGAGCGCGAGCTGGAAGTCGATCACCTGGGCGACGGCTGGCTGCTGCGGGTTAACGACACCGGTCCGAACTTCCGGATCGTGCGGTTTCCCGAGAGCGATGCCGACCCGTCCCGCTGGACCGAGCTGCTGCCGCACCGGGACGACGTGATGGTGGAAGGGGTCGACGCATTCGCCGGGCACTGGGTGGCCTGGGAGCGCGTCGCCGGGCTGGTCAGCGTCCGGGTGACGGATCGCGCGAGCGGGCTGGCGCGCCACCTGAGCTTTCCCGAGCCGGTGTACGAGGCGAGCCCCGGTCCCAACGCCGAGTGGCAGAGCGCGACGCTGCGCTACGAGTACGAGTCTCCCGTGACGCCGCCCTCGGTCTACGACTACGATTTCGGCAGCGGAGGCAGCACCCTGCTGAAGCAGCGGGAGATTCCCGGCGGCTTCGACGCGACGAAGTACGGCTGCGAGCGGCGCGCGATTCCCGCGCCGGACGGCACGCTGATTCCGGTGTCGCTGATGTTCCGGCGCGATCCTCCGGTCGCGCGGCCGGCGCCGCTCTTGCTCACCGGATACGGTGCCTACGGGATCTCGGTCCCGGTGAGCTTCTCGTCGAACCGGTTGTCGCTGCTCGACCGCGGCGTCCTGGTGGCGATCGCGCACGTCCGGGGGGGAGGGGAGCTGGGCAAGCGCTGGCACGACGCCGGGCGGATGGCCGCCAAGCGGAACAGCTTCGGCGATTTCGTGGCGGTGGCCGAGGCGCTGGTGCGGGACGCGCTGACCGAGCCCTCGCGACTCGCCAGCGAAGGCGGCAGCGCAGGCGGCCTGCTGGTGGCGGCGGCAGCCAACCTGCGGCCCGAGCGCTTCGGCACGGTGATCGCGCAGGTGCCCTTCGTCGACGTGATCAACACGATGCTGGATGCTTCGCTGCCGCTCACCGTAGGCGAGTACGAGGAATGGGGCAATCCGGCGCTGCCCGAGCAGTACGCCTGGCTGCGGAGCTACTGTCCCTACACGAACCTAACCCGCCGAGCCTACCCGGCGATGCTGGTGCGGACCTCGCTCCACGACAGCCAGGTGATGTTCTGGGAGCCGGCCAAGTATGTCGCCAAGCTGCGAACGCTCAAGACGGACGCGAATCCGTTGCTGCTGCTCACCAACATGGGCGCCGGGCATGGCGGCGCGTCGGGCCGCTACGACCGGCTGCGCGAGGTGGCGCTGGATTATGGCTTCCTGCTCTGGCGGCTGGGGGTGTGGCAGCCGCCGGCGATTCCGGAGCAAGAGGCTCAGCTGCGCGGCCAGATGACGAGATAACCCGGGCGCTTCTGGCTGGTCTGGCGGCCGCTGAAGCCGACGCTCGCCCCGCGGGTGGGACCGCAATACATACGCAGCACCTCGGCGAGCGTCTTCGCCGCTTCTTTGCACGGGTCGTCGCCCCATTCCAGCAGATCCACTTCGTCGGCGCTCCAGGCGCACGCGCTGGCGTTCTGCTGCAGGCTCACCCCGCGCAGCAGGATGAGGGGCTCGGTTCCGGCGAGCCGCAGCCGCGGGATATCGCACAGCGCCATGCTGCCGTAGCGCTCCAGCTCGCCCCGGGTCATCCGGTTGCGGCGCGGCTCCATCGCGAGCCGGGTGGCGAGATCGGCAAGGGCATTGCCGGCCTCGATGGTATTGGCCCAGTCGAACAAGCCGCGGTGGTAGGGCTCCAGGAAAATCGAGTATTCCTGGCCCCGTGTGCTGAGGTCCAGCGAGAAGAGTCGGGCAACGTAGCCTTCGCGCGAGATGCGGAGCACGTAGTGGCCCTGGCGCAGGTTCTCGAAGGCGAAGCGGCCGCGCTCATCGGTGGTATCGGCACGGCGAGCACCGAGCAATTCCACCAGCGTACCCGGCAAGGCGTGCCATGCCGTATCGCCCACCACGCCGCGGATGCCGGCACGCTCGACCTCCACGATGAGGGGAGGCAGGTTCTGCGGCGCCGGCAACAGAATGGCGTGCACGGTATCCGTCTGCGGTACCCGCACGGTGGGGTGCACCGGGACGAAGCCGATGCGCCGGATCAGCAGATGGCGCACTCCCTCGGGGATGCTGTCGATGGCGAAGTGCCCCGCAGCGTCGGTCACGGTGCTGCGGCGCGGCGAGAGCAGGATCACCTCCACGCCGGGAAGCGGTGCCAGCGCGGTGTCTCGCACGACGCCCCGCACCACGTGCAGCCTGTCCTGGGCCGCGAGGGGGAGGCTGCCGAGTGCGCCGAGGAGGGCGAGGGCGAGGAGGCGGCGCCTCAGTCGACGAACTCCGCGGCGCGCTGCCGCCGCCGGTCTACCTGGAGCCGAAAGACGTCGGGCCGGGCGTAATGTCCCGCGGGATCGAAGTTCTGGCGTTCCTCCCGCACGCGATCCAGCGCGATATCCGCGAGCACGACCCGCTCCTCTCCCAGAATGGGCTCGATGAGCCATTGCCCATCGGGCCCGGCGAGACAGGAACCCCCGTTGTAGAGCACTCCGCCTTGCGGGGGAACGAAACGATCCCGTTCGGGAAAATCCGCCGGAATATCCTCCGCGCGGAGCAGTCCCGAGACCGACAGCACGTAGCTGCGCCCTTCGCGCGCGATCAGCCTCGTGATGTCGCGGGTTATGGAATCGGCGCCCGGCCAGAGCGCCACATGCAGGTTCTCGCCCGCCGCGTAGAGCGCGGCCCGGGCGAGCGGCATCCAGTTCTCCCAGCAGAGCAGGGTGCCGACGCTGAACGGACCCACCCGGTGGGTCACCAGGCCGGCGCCGTCTCCAGTGCCCCAGGAGAGCCGCTCTTCGTAGGTGGGCATCAGCTTGCGATGCAGCGACCCCACGGCACCATCGGGCCCGAAGAAGACCCGGCTGCAGTAGATCGTGTGGCCGCCGCGGTCGAGCGGCCGCTCGGCGATGCCGAGCACCACCGCGATGCGCCCCTTGCGGGCGGCCGCCGCAACCGGCTCCAGCTGGCCCTCTTCGAGCGTGACGGCTTGCTCGAGATAGCGCGCGTGCAGCGCCTTCTGATCCGGGGCGTTGAAGCGAGCGCCATCGGTCTTGCAGATCCAGGCGGGATAGCCGGGAACCAGGGTTTCCCCGAAGGCGACCAGCGCGGCGCCTCCCGCGGAGGCTTCCTCGATAGCGTGGACGACCTTGTTCAGGGTAGCAGCCCGGTCGAGAAAAACCGGCGCGAGTTGCGCTGCGGCGATCCGCAGCGAGCTTTCATTCGGGGCATGATCCATGAGTCAGCGCACTCCTATCCTTCGGACGGTACCCGAAAGGACGATGAGCGGCAAGCCTCTGCCGGATGACGAGTACCTTCGCCAGGACGCCTGCGGGCTCGCCGAGCTGGTGCGCACGCGGGCGGTGAGTCCCCGCGAGCTCGTCGAGACCGCGATCAGCCGGATCGAGCGGCTGAACCCGCTGGTGAATGCGGTGATTCACCGCATGGACGAGAGCGCCCAGCGGGCGGCGCTCGGCCCGTTGCCGGAGGGGCCTTTCCGGGGAGTGCCGCTGCTCCTGAAGGATCTGCTCGCCAGTATCGCCGGCGAGCCGTTCGAGTGCGGCAGCGGGTTGCTGAGAGGCTTTCGGGCTCCGCACGATAGCGAGCTGGTGCGGCGCTACCGGCGGGCCGGCTTCGTGATCCTCGGCAAGACTAACACGCCCGAATTCGGCTTGACCCCGGTGACCGAGCCCGCCGCCTGCGGTCCGACCCATAACCCGTGGGACCTCTCGCGCACCAGCGGTGGCTCGAGCGGCGGCTCCGCGGCGGCGGTCGCGAGCGGCATGGTGCCGGTGGCGGGCGGCGGCGATGGGGGCGGGTCGATCCGGATTCCCGCCTCCTGCTGCGGACTCTTCGGGCTCAAGCCGACCCGCGGACGCACGCCGATGGGCCCCGACGTCGGGGAGCTCTGGCACGGTGCGGTGGTGGAGCACGTCCTCACGCGCTCGGTGCGGGATAGTGCGGTGATCCTCGACGCGACCGCGGGGCCCGACGCCGGGGCTCCCTATTTCGCCGCCCCGCCGGAGCGGCCCTACCGGGAAGAGCTGCAGCGCGAGCCGGGCCGCTTGCGGATCGCATTCACCGCCCGCCCGTGGCTCGGCGGGGTGGTGCATCCCGATTGCAGCGCCGCGCTGCTCGATGCGGCCCGCCTGCTGGAAACTCTCGGTCACGAGGTGGAAGAGGCCTCACCAGTGATCGACGGGCCGGCGTTCGCCGAGGCGTTCCTCACGATGATCTGCGGCGAGCTGGGAGAAGATCTCGCGGAAGCGGAGCGGGCCGTGGGACGCAAGGCAACGCCGAAGGACCTGGAGCACGCGACCTGGGCGCTCGGACTGCTCGGGCGCACGTTGCCGGCCGTCCGGGTTACGCACGCCGTGCGGTTGTTGCAGCGGAGCGCGCGCCAGATCGCGCCGTTCTTCGCGCGCTTCGACGTGCTGGTGACTCCCACGCTCAGCGCTCCCCCGGTCAAAACCGGCGCGCTGCAGCCCACCCCACGAGAGAGGTTTCTGCTCGAGCTGCTGGGTGGGCTTCGTTCGGGCCGGCTGCTGCGCTGGGCGAAGATCCTGGAGCAAACCGCCGCCAAAGTCTTCGACTTCATTCCCTGGACGCCGGTGAGCAACATCACGGGGCAGCCGGCGATGTCGGTGCCGCTCTGTTGGAATGCCGAGGGGTTGCCCATCGGAGTGCACTGCATCGGAAGATTCGGGGACGAGGCAACCTTGTTTCGGCTCGCGGCCCAGCTGGAGCAGGCGCGGCCGTGGTTTGATCGGTTACCAGCTATCAGCTATCAGCGATCAGCTATCGGCTAAGACACCAAGGGGGCCGGCTCGCGGAAGCCGGCCCCCTCGAAGATCCCAGCGCGAACTGCTACTTCAGGTGCTTATTCACCAGCTTCGTCATCTCGAACATGTTGACCGTCTTGCGCCCGCCGAAGACCGGCTTGAGGTTCTCGTCCGCGTTGATGTTGCGGCGGTTCTTCTTGTCCTGCAGGTCATTTCGCTTGATGTAGGCCCACAGCTTCTTCGTCACCTCCGTCCGCGGAATCGCCTTGTTGCCGACGACGGTGCTGAGCGCCGCGCTCGGCTGCATCGGCTTCATGAACGCCGCGCTGGGCTTCCGCTTGCTCGCGGTCTTCCGCTTCGCGGGCTTCCGAGCCTTCTTCTTCATCGCCATCGAGATGTCTCCTGTCGAGGGGTCCGAACGTGACTGCCGGGCGGAACGAGGAGCTGCTGCTACCCGAAATTAAGCATCTTCCCCCGGGACACAATAGGGAAAAACGTCGTTTTCTCTCGGAAAGCGCCCCATGAGACCCGGTTTGCCCCTCGGAATCGTGCTGCTGGCCCTCTGGGCGGGCCCGCTTTCCTCCCAGGGAAGTGGGCCAATCCTCGAGGAGATTCTGCGCGCGGAAGACCACCGCGCCGCGACACCCCTCGAGCTGCGGGCGCTGCTTTCGCGCCTGACGAGCAGGGATACCCTGGTTCTCCAGCGGGCTATCCGTGCGGCCGGCAGACTGCAGCGTGCCGAGCTCGCGGAGCGGTTTTTCCCTCTGCTGACACACCCGAGCGCTGGGGTCCGCGCCGAGGCGGTCCAGGCGATCGCGCAGGCGGCGCAGGGATTGCGCCCTCGGCTCCTCGCAAGGACTCCTGCGTCCTGGGAAGCAATCCTCGGCGCGCTGAATGCTCGGGTTGCCTCGGAGCACGCGCCCGCCGTGCGGGGAATGCTCGCGCTTTCCCTCGGGCGCCTGCCCTATGTGTCCCCCCGGGAGATCGCGCGCGCCGGGCAAGGGCTGCTGGCGCTGGGCGAGGAAGCGGCAGGCGAGACGCGGGTTCGCGTGGCCCGGGGCATGGAGACTCTGGCGAGGCTTTCTCCGAGGGAGTCGCTGGCGGAGGATTTCCTCGCCCGGCTGCGACTCTGGGCACGCGAGAGCGGTGCGGAGCCGCGCGTCCGGCGCGCGGCGCTCGGTGGCTTGCTGGCCGCGCAGGCCGCCGACACGAGTGCGCTCGCCGCGGCGCTGGCGAGCGAGGATGCCCAGCTGCGCCGGCTCGCGGTCACGGGGCTGCAGGTCGCCACGGGCGCTGCGCGCCCTCGCGAGGACACCCAGCGACTGTTGCTCCGAGCACTGGAGGACTCCGCCGCGATGGTCCGCTACGAAGCGTTGCGGGCGTGGTCTCGGCTCGCGGGTCCGGAAGCGTGCGGCTTGCTGCGCGAGGCCACCCGCGACTCGGTGGCAATGCTGTCGCTGCTTGCGCTCGATCTGCTGGGGACTTCCTGCGCGGGAGACACGGCGGCGGCGCGCTTCCTGGAGGACGCCAACGCTGAATCCCGCGGCTGGCAGGCTGCCGCTCATGCCCTGTTGAGCCTGGCGAGCGTAGCGCCCTCCCGGGCAGCGGTCCAGGTTCCCCGCGCGGCCTCCTCCCCCGTCTGGCAATTGCGCATGTACGCGGCCCGCGCGGCCGGCGTGCTGCACGACACCACAATGCTCCGGCGGCTCGCGGGCGATCCACAGGCCAATGTGAGGGATGCCGCGCTCAGCGCGCTCAGCACGCTCGTCGCGCATGGCGGCGACTCGCTCTACCGCGACGCGCTCGGCGCACAGGATTACCAGCTGGTATTGAGCGCGGCGAAGGCCCTGGCCGGCAGCCCGGACCGCGCGCGCTCCAGCGAGGCGTTGCTGCGCGCGCTCGAGCGGATCACCCGGGAGCGCAAAGAGACCTCGCGGGATCCTCGGGTCGCGATCCTGGTCCGCTTGCGAGAGCTCGGTGAGCCGCAACTTTCTCCGCGGCTGCTCTCGTATCGGCACGACTTCGACCCCGCGGTCGCCGAGAGCGCCGCTGCGCTGCTGACGGCGTGGACCGGCCGGTCCCAACGCGCCGCGTCCCGGCCGCTTGCTCCGCTGCCCGTCTCGCTCAAGGAGATCGAGGGACTGCGCGGTAAGCGGTTCCGTTTTACCCTGGTATCGGGCCGGGGGTTCGAGGTCGCGCTGCTGGTCGACGAGGCTCCCCTCACCGTCTTGCGCGTGGCGCGGCTGGTGGCGCGGGGCTACTACGACGGGCTCAGCTTTCACCGCGTCGTCCCCAATTTCGTGATTCAAGGAGGCAGCCCGGGGGCGAACGAGTATGCGGGCGCCGCGCGTTTCATGCGAGACGAGCTGGGACCGCTCTCGCACGAGCGCGGCACCCTCGGCATCTCGACCCGCGGGCGAGATACCGGCGATGCTCAGCTCTTCGTCAATCTGTGCGACAATCCCCGGCTGGACTACCAGTACACGGTGTGGGGCCGCATCGTCTCGGGTCAGCCGGTGGTGGACGGGATCCTGGAGGGCGAGGTGATTCGGCGGGCCGAGATCCGGTCGCGTTGACCCGTGGCAGAGTCCGCGATACGTTCCGCGTGCTCCAGTTGATCCAGGGGGATCCATGCGCAAGCGTTATTGGACCTCGCTCGCCCTCGCGAGCGTTATCGCCGCTGTTCTGGTCGCGCCCGTCTCGGCCCAGGAAGACAGCAAACCCGCCCAGAAGGTCAAGCGGGACAAGTACGTGCTCACCGCCGAAGAGATCGCCGAGCGGCCCGCCATCACGAATGCCTATGATGCCGTGCGGATGCTGCGGCCGAGTTTTCTCAAGCAGGCGCGGAAGACATCCAACCTCAGTCAGACCTCCGACCCCACCATGAGCACGGACGCGCGGAGCACCGATCCGTACGGCAGAGGAGCCGCCGGCTCGTACGTCGGCCCGGTCCTCTATATCGACGAGATGAAGCATCAGAGCGTCGACGAGCTGAAAGATTTCCGGGTCGCCGATGTGGTGGAGATCCGTTATCTGAACGGTACCGAGGCCACCACTCGATGGGGCGATGGGCACGAAGGCGGGGCCATCCTGCTCAAGACCACCCGCGCCCGCAAGCCATGAGTCGAGGGCGGTTCCGTGCGATCCTCCGGCGCGCCGGCCTGCTGGCCGGCGCTGTTGCGTTCGGGACCAGCGCGCGCGGCTTCCCGGCCCGGGCGCAGGGTGCGGTCCTCGATACGGCGGGACTCATGCGGACGGTGCGGATCCTCGCGGCGGATTCGATGGAGGGCCGCAAGGCAGGCACCCCGGGGGCCGCGCGGGCGCGGCGCTACCTGCTCGAGCGGCTGCGGGCGCTCCCGGTGGAACCACTCGGCGGGAAGTTCGAGCATCCTTTCGCGCTTCCCAGCGGCGCCGGCACGGGGGTGAACCTGCTCGCGGTCGTTCGCGGGAGAACCCACCCGGAGCGGTATCTCGTGCTTTCGGCGCATTACGATCACTTAGGGATTGTGCGGGGTGAGATCTACAACGGAGCCGATGACAATGCATCGGGAACCGCCGCGCTGCTGGCGATCGCCGAGCAGCTCCGCCGCGCCCCACCGGAGCACTCGGTCATCCTGGCCTTGTTCGATGGGGAAGAAGCGGGTCTGCTGGGGGCGAAAGCCTTCGTGGCCCGCCCAGGCGTGCCAGACTCGGCGCTCGCGCTCGAGCTGAACCTCGACATGGTGGGGCATAGCGAAAAGGGCGAGCTCTGGGCCGCGGGGGCCGCGCGTTATCCCGTCCTGCTTCCTACGCTCAGCGCGCTCGCGGCGCAGGCTCCGGTGCATTTGCGGCTGGGCCACGATCGTCCCGGCGTCCCCGGCGAAGCGGACTGGACGAGCGAGTCCGACCAGGGACCGTTCCAGGCGGCGGGCATCCCCTTTGTCTATTTCGGGGTGGAGGATCACAAGGACTACCATCGTCCCAGCGACGATCCGGAGACGCTCACGCCCGGGTTCTTTGCGGGTGCGACCAGCACGATCCTCCGCGCGCTGCGGCTGCTGGACGCGGCGGTGCGGTGAGCGGTCCGCCTCTCAGAGCCGGCGCAGGCGCACGCGCTCGATGCGGTGGTCCGGGCCTTTCTCGAGGATCAAATGCGCCCGCTCGCGAGTGGGGAGAACGTTGTCGCGCAGGTTGGCGCCATTGATCTCCTCCCACACCTGGGTCGCGAAGGCCGCCGCATCCCCCTCGGAGAGCTCGGCGTACTTGCGAAAGTAGGATTGCGGAGCGCGGAACGCCGTTTCCCGGAGCTGCTGGAACCGCTGCAGAAACCATTGCTTGATGAAGGCCTCTTCGGCATCCACATAGATCGAAAAATCGAAATAGTCCGAGACGAAGAGCCGAGCGCCCTCTTCGGGCCGGCGGTCGCCGCCCTCGAGCACGTTGAGCCCTTCCAGGATCACGATATCCGGCTGGCGAATGAGCTGCGCTTCGCCGGGCAGGATGTCGTACACGAGGTGGGAATAGACCGGCGCGGACACCTCGGGGACGCCCGCCTTGAGGTCCGCGACAAAGCGCACCAGCCGGCGCAGGTCGTAGCTCTCCGGAAAACCCTTGCGGGCCAATAACCCGCGTTCCTCCAGCACCCGGTTAGGGTAGAGGAACCCGTCGGTGGTGACGAGATCGACGCGCGGATGATCGGGCCAGCGCGCGAGGAGCGCGCGCAGCACCCGAGCCGTGGTGCTCTTGCCGACCGCGACGCTGCCCGCCACGCCCAGCAGATAGGGGCTCGGCGCCAGCGTCTTGCCGAGGAAGCGGTCGGTCACCCGCAGCAGCTCGCGGGTCGCAGCGAGGTGAAGATTGAGCAAGCGAGAGAGCGGGAGATACACCTCGACCACTTCCGCCAGCGAGAGCTGCTCGTTCTGTCCCTGCAGCTCCGCCAGGTCGGCTTCCGACAGCGTCAGCGGCGTGGCGGCACGCAGCTTGGCCCATTCGGCGCGGCTGAAGTTGGTATACGCGGCGAAACCCATCGGGGAACGATAGCTCGGCTGCGTTCCTCCCTGCTACTTTCCCCCGCTCGTGAGCGAGCCCCTCCTCGAGCTTCCCGTTGCGGCTCCCGCCGCCGCCCCGCCGCCCGCCACCGTCTGGGAGGCGGCGAAGGAAGCGGTGCGCGGGGTCCACCGGCACGACTACACCAGCGGACCGATCGGCCGCGCCCTCCTGCTGCTCGCGGTGCCGATGGTTCTCGAGGTCGTGCTCGAGTCGGTCTTCGCGGTCGTGAATGTCTTCTGGGTCGGCCGGCTGGGCCCCAACGCGATCGCGACGGTGGGCCTGACCGAGGCGATGTTCAGCACCATCTACGCGATCGGCATGGGGCTGGGTATCGGGGCCACGGCGATGGTGGCGCGCCGCATCGGGGAGAAACAGCCGGACGGCGCGGCCCGCGCGGCAGTACAGGCCATCATCCTCGGCGTGTTGATCGCCATCCCCGTGGCACTGCTCGGCGGTGGCTTCGCGCCGGCGCTGCTCCGCCTGATGGGCGCGTCGCAAGACGTCATTGCGATCGGCCACGGTTATACCCGCGTTCTCTTCGCGGGCAACTTCGTCATCCTGCTGCTGTTTCTCATCAACGCGATCTTCCGCGGCGCCGGCGATGCGGCGATCGCGATGCGGTCCCTCTGGCTGGCGAACCTCTGTAATCTGCTGCTCGATCCCCTGCTTATCTTCGGCGTGGGTCCTTTTCCGCGGCTCGGCATTACCGGAGCGGCGGTCGCGACGACGCTGGGCCGTGGGATCGGGGTACTCTATCAGTTCCACCGTCTGGCCGGCGAGGGGAAGCGCTTCGCGATCCAGCGGAGTCATCTCCGGCTCGAGCCGGAGATCGCGGGGACGCTGCTTCGCTTGTCGGGAACGGGGATCTTCCAGATCCTCATCAGCACCACCAGCTGGATCGGCCTGGTCCGGGTGGTGTCGAGCTTCGGCAGCCGGGCACTCGCGGGCTACACGGTGGGCATCCGCATCATCATGTT
>DASYPD010000111.1:0-4232 GCA_036007005.1 Gemmatimonadales bacterium | reverse complement strand
ACGTGCGGGAGCTGCCCCCGGGCTGGCTGGGGAAGAACCATGCGCTCTCGGTGGGCGCCTCCGCCGCGCGGGGGGAATGGCTGCTCTTTGCCGATGCCGACAGCGTGAGGGAGCCCGAAGCGATCGCGCGTGCCATCGGGTTCGCGGAGAGCCGCGGACTGGATCTAGTCGCGGTGCTGCCGGAGTTTCGCCTGCCGGGTCTCTTCCTGCAGGCCTTCGGCACGGCGTTCGCCTGCTGGGGTGCGGCGATCCTGCGGCCCTGGAAGGCGCGCGATCCGCGCAGTTGGCGGTTCGCGGGCGTCGGCGCGTTCAACCTGGTGCGCGCCAGCGCGTATGCGAGAGCCGGCGGTCACGCGCCGATCCGGCTGCGGCCGGACGACGATCTCAAGCTCGGCAAGATTCTCAAGCGGAGCGGGGCGCGCTGCGATTTTCTGCTGGGGAAAGGGATGCTCTCGGTGGAATGGTACCCTTCGCTGCGCGCCACCATCGACGGGTTGATGAAAAATTCGTTCTCCGTGGTGGAGTACCGGCCCCTGCTTATGCTCGCTGGAGTGCCCTTCTACCTGATCGGGGGACTGGGTCCGCTCGCGGCGGCGATTCTGGGCGCGGGTTATGTCCGGATCTTCGGGGCGATGGCGGTGCTGATCCAGCTGGGCGTCTTACTTCGAGGCACCCGGGAGACCGGCGCGCCACGCCACGCGGTGCTGCTGTATCCGCTGATCAGCCTGCTATTCGCCTGGATCATCCTGCGCGCGCTGGTCCTCAACCTCGCGCAGGGCGGCATCGTCTGGCGCGGCACCTTCTATCCGCTGGCGGAGCTCAGGCGGAATAGGGTGTAGAGGAAAAGCTATCAGCTATCAGCTAACAGCTAACAGCTGACAGCTGACAGCTAACAGCTAACAGCTAAGCGGCGGCGCGATAGCGCTGCCAGGCGCCGACGGCGAGCACGAGGGCCGCGATGACCGCGAGGTAGAAGCCCAGGCCGTAACTGAACAGCTCGGACATCGGGCCGGCACCGCCCATCACCCGGCGGATCGAGAGAAATCCCCACAGCACAGCCAGGAGCGGCAGGAGCAGCGCGAGCCAGGCTCGCTTGTCCGGCCAGACGAGCGGGGCGGCGATACTCGCGTAGGCCAGCAGAAGCAGCAGCTTGACCGCGCCCCCGCCACCGCCGCCGCTGGCTGCGAAAGCCTTCCCCAAGTCGAAGAGCGAAACACCCTGCTTCATGCCGAGCATCTGCATGCTGAGGGCGTTGAAAGCAAGGGTGCTGATCAGGAAGACCGCATAGGCCACCAGGAGTGGCACCCCATAGCGCGCGACGAGTGAGCCACCGACGCCCGACGCTCCGCCTTTGGTCAAGTCACCGACGAGTCCGCCGAGCTTTCCGGTGAGCTCGGCGGTCTTCTCGCGCAGGAGCACGTCGTCTCCCACCAGGGTGACGCTCTGGACCTGATCGCCCACCGTAACGAGCTCGACGGTTTTGCCGACCGCGGGCGCGGTCGCGCTCTTCCAGGCGGTGATCGTGAACTTGTACTGTTGCCCGTCGGCGGTGATGACACCGCTGCCGTCGCTGCCGTTGTATTGCAGGATCCTGCCACGCATGAGGATTCCTTTCCGAGGGAGACGGCTGACCCGGCGGGCTCGATAGCTCCGGTTCCCCGCATTGCGCAAAAGAGGGCGGGCGACCGTCACCCGCTGGGGGATGGTAGATGCTCTGCTTCCAAGTACGGGAAATTCAGGCGTTGCGCAAGGAGTGCCGTAGGAAGGTGGCGAGGGCGAGAGCGAGCAGGCCGAGAGCGAGGAGAGTAAGGCTCGCCGGCTCGGGGACGACGCTATTGGCGGGAAGCTCGAAGTTGTCTTCGACCGCGAAGCCCTGCTGGCCGTTGAAGCTCAGCTGGACGTTGTCGAGGAAGGCGTGGTAGCTGCCCGGCCACATGCTCCCGACCCCGATCATGATGCCGTAAACCTGGGCGCTCGCGGAATAGCAGTTGGTCACCCAACCAATGAGATCGTAGGTCTGCAACGCAGCCGAGCCGTCGAAGCTGCCGTTGACGCAGCCGGCGTTGGTGTAGGTCAAGCCGCCGTCGAAATGGCGCCAGAACTGCTGGCTGGTGAGGTCTTCGAAGTGCCACTGGTCGTTTTCGGTGGGGACGAGCGAGCCGCGGGTATTGTACCAGCGCTCCCAGACCAGGTGGCTCAAGACCACGTCGTTGTCCTTGAGGTCGCGCACCAGCAGGCGGAGCACGGGCGTCTGCTCCTGCCAGGTTTCCGCGGTGAGCTCGGGCGGAGCCGGGTTAGGCAGCGTATAGCTGTCGCGCCACCAGTCGAAACTCAGACAATTGAGCTCGGCGAGCAGCCCCCACGGCTCCGCGGCGCGCTTGAAGAAGGCCCAGTCGAAGAGACTGCCGGAGGTGGTGAGCTCGAGCGAGCCGTTGCCGCTGCGCGGGTTAGTGCCGGTAATCGCCGCCGTGCCGAGGTTGGCAGCCGAGGGATAGACGTTCTTGTCGAGCAGCCAGCGCGGGTCGCCGGGATAGATCAGGTTCGGCGTGTCGCGGGGGCTGCAGTTCTGGTTGACCCCGTTGGCGAGCAGCGTACGAGGTGCCGCGATCCCGAGCAGGATCACGGCAGCCAACACGCTCGAGCGAATGCTCCGGAGGGACATCGCTACTCCCGCAACGAGAACCGAGATTGCTTCGGGACCTTGGGTCCCTCGCAATGACTTACCGACCTCTTGGAAGAGCAAGCGATATGCCCTCCGTCGATTCGGTGCATTTTCGGTCCACACATGTTAGTGTGGGCCTACAAACAGCCGGAAACCTACGGCGCCGCACCTACAAGCGTGTGGAAGCGACACCACGCTGTAGGAAAAACAGCACACTATCTTAGCCGGATTCTAGCGGGAAGCGAGCTTATCGGCGTACTTGAGCCGCAACTTGGCGAGTTTGGGAGTGATCATCGCCCGGCAGTAGGCCTTCTCCGGGTTCTGCCGGTAATAGTCCTGGTGGTAAGTCTCGGCGGGATAGAACTGGGTTGCCGCAGTCAGCTCGGTAACGAGTGGAGCGGGAAAGGTCTGCGCGGCTTCGAGCTCGCCGAGCAGTGCCTCGGCCTGCCGTTTCTGCTCCTCGGAGTGGTAGAAGATCGCGGAGCGATACTGGCTGCCCTCGTCGGGTCCCTGGCGATTCAGGGTGGTCGGATCGTGGAAAGCAAAGAAGAGCTCGAGCAAGTCAGGGTAGGAGATCACTGCGGGATCGAAGCCGATCTGGATGGCCTCCGCATGACCGGTCAGGCCGGAGCAGACCGCTTCGTAGGACGGGTTAGGAACGCGACCGCCGATATAGCCGGAGACGACTTTTTCGACTCCGCGTAGCGGCTGGAAGACCGCCTCCATGCACCAGAAGCACCCGCCGGCGAAGGTGGCCGTTTCAGTCATTGCTCCCTCAGAGCGAGGATCGGAAGAGCCAAGCACACACCGAACATCGCAACAGACATCCACCGATTACACAGATAAAGGTATTGGAAAAGGGGCTATTGGCTACTGGCTATTGGCTATTGGAACGAGGAAATTGTTGGTCGCCATATCAAGGAAGAAAGCGCTCACGCTCTTCGGGCGCCGGGACCCGGCAGGTGTCGCGGCGACCGAACCATCCGAAGCGCTTCCGGGCGACGTAATCGTACAGCGCGTCGCGCAGCCGGCGCGGGATGAGGCGGCAGATTCCGGCCAGGCGCCAGAGCCCGCCCAGGCCGGTGAGAATCGCGAGCGCGGCATCGGAGCGGATGCGGAAGCGGCGGGGCTCTTCGAGCACGACCGTGGTCAGCTCCGCAGCGGTGAAGCGGTCCGCGAGACGCGCGCGGGCGGTCTCACCCTGGAGGGGAGCGAAGCGGAAATGCCGACGGCGGTCGTGGCGGATCACGAAGTCGACGAGACTGTTACAGAGGTTGCACTCGCCGTCGAAATAGACGATCGGCGTGGTCACTCAGGCTGGCCCGGGCTCGAGCGGCGGTCGGGCGGCACCGCGTCGGCCTTGCCTTCCAGATATTTCTGGAACCAATAGACCTGCCAGTCGAGACTTTCGACGAGGTGCTTCGGCTCGCCGGTGCGGGTCAGGTTGTGGTTCTCGCGGGGGAAAATCACCAGCTCGGCGGTCTTGCCGAAGTGGCGCAGCGCGCGGAACCACTGCTCGCCCTGCTCGATCGGCACGCGGAAATCGTTGTCTGAATGCAAAATGAGAGTT
>DASYPD010000110.1:0-4244 GCA_036007005.1 Gemmatimonadales bacterium | reverse complement strand
TGCAGTCCATCCAGTTGCGTCCGGAGGTCGATGGCCGACTGGTGGCAATTCTGGTGCGCGAAGGCGCGATGGTGGCGCAGGGAACTCCACTCTTCAAGGTGGATGACGGCGAGCTCAAGACGCAGGTCGCGCGGGCCCAGGCGGACCGGGACCTGGCGCAGCAGGCCCTGACCCGCACCAAACAGTTGCTGCTGGAGAAAGCCGCCGCCCCCGCCGATGTGGAACGCGCCGAAGCCCAGATGCGCAGTACCCAGGCAGGCCTCGATCTCCTGCAGCTTCGGCTCGACCGCACCGTGGTTCGCGCGCCCTTCGGCGGCGTCCTGGGACAGCGCCTGGCCAGCCTCGGCGACTACGTCAATAACAGCACTCGCTTGATCACCCTGCAGACCGTGAGCCCGCAGCGGGTCGCTTTCCAGGTGCCCGAGCGTTACGCCGATCTCCTCAAGGTGGGACAGCGCGTCGTCTTCCGGGTGGCCGCGCTGTCGGGCCGGGACTTTGCCGGCACGGTGGATTTCGTCGACCCCTTGGTCTCGCTGCCCAGCCGCACCATCACCGTGAAGGCGCTGGTCCCCAATCCGAAACGCGAGCTGCAGGCCGGCATGTTTATCGAAGCCCGACTGCAGACGGCGGTCCGGCCGGCCGCGGTAGTGATTCCGGAAGACGCGGTGGCCCCGATGCAGGGCTCCGAGTGGGTCTGGGTGGTCCGCGATGGCAAAGCGGAGCGCCGCCGGGTGAGCCTCGGCGTGCGGACGCCCGGCTACGTGGAGATCCGGGAAGGCATCGAGCCGGGAGAGCGCGTGGTGGTCAGCGGCAACGAGCGGCTCTCGCCGGGAGCCGAGGTCCGCGCCACCCTGCAGGAGCGGCGGCCCCCAGCCGCCGGAAGTGATCGCCCCGTCCGCCTGCCGGCGGATAGCAGCGAAAAGCCCACCCCTGATTAGTTTTTACCAATAGCCAATAGCCAATAGCCCATAGCGGTTAGCATTTTATGGTAATTCTTAAGCAATTTGAGCTTATCGATTGATTTTTTATTCTAAAGCTGATAGACTAGCTCCCCGTCCCGGACCCCTCTACCCCGCGTCCCCGGAGAGCCCGCCCATGCCGAGCGAACTGCGCGACTTCCTGGAAATCCCCTACGATCAGCTCGAAGCCATGAATCTGGAGGCCAAGGCCGAGCGGCTCGCCCGCACCGCGCTGGACAAGGTCCGGGACAAGCGGATGCGCTATCTCAGCGAGGAGAAGCGCATCAAGGCGGTGACGGTATGCTTTGCCGACCTCGAGGGCCGGCTCCACATGCTCGACTACGACAAGAAATTCCTCCTCAAAGCCGCCGACAATCTCACCTTCGACGGCTCCAGCATCCGGGGCTTCTCCCAGCAAGCCGAATCGGACCTGCGGCTCGCGGTCGACTGGCCGGCTTTCTATTGGCTGCCCGCGGACATGTTCGGGCCCGGCAAGGTGCTGGTCTTCGCCGACGTGCTGGAGAAGGACGGCACCCCCTACGTCGCCGACATCCGTGCCAAGTTCAAGCTCTATCTCGCGGGACTCTACAAGCGGGACGGGACGGTCTGTAACGCCGCCAACGAGATCGAGGGTTTTCTGTTCAAGGGGCGGGACGCGGAACGCCGCTACTTCGAGACCGCCGCCTTCGAGTTCCCCAGCACCGGCGGCTATTACCATTCGCTCCCCGGCGACGCGCTCCGGCTCTTCATCGATACCGCCGCGGAGGTGCAGCGCGCGATGGGCTTCGCGAACGAGAAGGACCACCCCGAAGTGGCGCCCTCCCAGTTCGAGATGAACTACGGGTACACGGAGGCCAGCATCGCGGCTGACCAGGTTCTGCTCTACAAGCTGATCTGCCGTCAGGTCGCCGCGCGGTTCGAGATGACCGCCAGTTTCCTGCCCAAACCGGCTACCGGGATCAACGGCAGCGGCATGCACACCAACCTGTCCGTGAGCCAGAAGGGCAAGAACCTGTTTTACGACGCGCGCGGGCCCAACAAGCTGGGCAAGCTGGGGTACAAGTTCATCGATCGGATCCTCACCAGCGGGCAGGACACCTGCCTGATCTTCAACCCGAGCGTGAATGCCTTCCGGCGCCTGGATCCCCACTTCGAAGCGCCCAACCAGATCAAGGCCTCCGCGGTGGATCGTGGCGCGATGGTGCGCATCCCGCTCGGGAACGAAAAGTCCATGCGGATCGAGATGCGCTCCATCGCGCCGGATGCGAATCCCTACCTGGCGCTCTACACGCTCTTCCGCACCGGATTCGAGGGCCCCATCGAGAAAGACAACGGCGAGAAGCGGCGCGACCGGACCAAGTTCCTGCCCGACAACATCTACGATGCCATCCGGCTGTTCAAAGGGAGCAAGTACGCGGTGGATCTCCTGGGCGAGACGGTGCACAAGCGCTACGCCGATCTCAAGCTCGCCTCGGCGGACCGCTGTCCCAAGGCGCTCGGCGCAATGATCAAAGTGCCGGAGATCCAGTTCCACCACGAAGTGACCAACCAGTATCTCTGGTCGCGGTTTTAGTGAGCTAGGGAGCTAGGGGCTGGGGAGCTAGGGAACTACCTCAGGCGCGGGTAGGTTTTCCCTAGCTCCCTTGCTCCCTAGCTCTCTAGCCCCTGACAGCAATGCGCCGCCTTCCTTGCCTCTTCTTCCTGATTGCCGCTCCGCTGGCAAGCCAACAGACCGTTCCCGAACGCTCCAACTTCACCCAGACTTCCTCTCACGCCGACGTCCTCGCCTTCGTCGATTCGCTGCAGCGGCTGGGCGCTGGCATTCGGGTCGGACGCTTGGGGCTGAGTCCGCAGGGTCGTGTGCTGCCCTACGTGATTGCCTCGCGCCCCTTGGTGGATGGCCCGGCGGAGGCCCAGCGCACCGGCAAGCCGATCATCTACCTGCAGGCAAACATCCACGCCGGCGAGGTCGAGGGAAAAGAGGCGGCCTTACGGCTGCTCCGCGAGCTTACCCTGGGGAGCTTGCATCCCCTGCTCGACAGTGTGGTGCTCCTCGTCGTCCCCCTTTACAACGCCGATGGGAACGACGCGTTCGGTCCCCAGGAGCGGAACCGTCCCGGCCAGAATGGTCCGGCCAGCGTAGGCCTGCGTGCCAACGGGCAGGGACTCGACCTCAATCGTGATTATGTGAAGCAGGAAGCGCCGGAGACCCGCGCCGCGACCCGGTTGCTCGATCGGTGGGATCCCGATCTTTTCATTGATCTGCACACGACCGATGGCAGCTACCACGGCTATGCGCTGACCTATTCTCCTGGGCTGCATCCCAATTCGTCGCCGGCCAATGAGTACATCCGGGACAAGTTTCTGCCTGAAGTCCGCGCCAGAATGCGCGCGCGCCACCAGCAGGAAGTGTTTTGGTACGGGAATTTCCGCAACGCCGATCCCGATTCGCTGCGGCTGGGCTGGGAGACCTATGATCCGCGGCCCCGCTTCGGCACCAACTGGGTCGGGCTGCGCGGACGGATGGCGATTCTGAGCGAGGCGTACTCCCACGCGGAGTTTCGCGCCCGGATCGACGCGACCTACAATTTCGTGCTGGAGATTCTTCGCTTGGCGGCCGCGGAGCGCGCGACCCTCAAGTCTCTGGCGCTTGCCGCCAGCCGCCAGCGGCCCGATTCGGTGACCCTGCGCTCGGTGCTGGCTCCTCCGCTTGCGCTGGACGTCATTGCCGAGCTCACGCAGCGCGCCGGCGAGGGCAGCGGACCGTTCGCGCGCCGCCAGCCGACGGGAGTATTCAAGACGATTCGGATGCCGGTCTTCGATCGCTTCATGGCCGCGCGGAAGGAAGCGATGCCGGCTGCCTATCTGTTGCCCCCCCAGCACGCGCAGCTCGCGGAGCTGCTCCGGTTACAAGGTGTTGAGGTGCGGCGGATCAGGAGCGACTGGCAAGGCGCCGCGGAAGCGTTCCTCGTCGACAGCCTCGTGGTCGAGCCGCTCTTCGAGGGCCATCGCACCATCCGGGTCGAAGGCGCCTGGCACGCGCGGGATGTCGTCCTCACCCCTGGCTGGTTTCTGGTGAGCAGCGATCAACGGCTTGGCGTCTTCGCCGCCTATCTGCTCGAGCCGGCATCCGAGGACGGCCTCGTCACCTGGAATTTCCTGGATCGTGATCTGCGGCAGGGTCAGGATGCGCCGATCTTGCGCAGCAGGATACCGCTTCCCGTGCCGGCGGAGCTGCTGCCCTAACCCCTACTCCCTACTCCCTACTCCCTACTCCCTACTTCA
>DASYPD010000109.1:0-2242 GCA_036007005.1 Gemmatimonadales bacterium | reverse complement strand
CTCGAGCGGCGCGGCGAGCTCGTGCACCGGACGGAACTATGCGATCGGGTAGCGGTCGCCCTCCGCGAGTGGAAGCCGGAACTGCTCTTGGCGCTGGAGTGCGGTTCACATCCCTTCCTCCAGGATCTGCCTGGGGATTTCCCGAAGCTGCGCAAGGTCGCCTGGTTGTTCGACGACCCCTTCTATTTCGAGTCATCCGCCATCTCGAACCTCCGTGCCTTCGACGCGCTGTATACGGTGGACCAGTCCTGGGTGGCGCCCCTGAAGCTGGCGATAGGTCGTCCGGTGGCCGCCATGCCGCTGGGAGCCGACCCGGACACCTACCGACCGCTGGCATTGCGCGGCATTCGGCGGCAGCCGATTGCGTTCGTTGGTACGAGCTATCGCGGCCATCCGGCCGGGCTGGTGCGCCAGGAGCTCCTCCGCCACTTGGCGGGATTCGATCTCGCCATCTGGGGTGATGGCCACTGGCGAGGGCTGGTCGCGGATGGCGTGGATCTCGGCCGCTGTTACCGGGGCGGACCGATCCAGCCCGAGAAGACGAACGAGGTCTACAACAGCGCCGACATGGTGGTCAATATCCACCATCCCCAGATCCGGCATGGCACGAGCTTGCGGACGTTCGCCGTCTGCGCCGCCGGGGCATTCCAGCTCGTCGACTGGCGCCCGGGCCTGGAGGAATCCCTCGAGCCTGGGCGGGAAGTAGCGGCCTATAGGAGCGGTGACGACCTGGCTGAGCAAGCGGCTCGCTACCTCGCCGACGAGCCGGCCCGCACACGTATCGCGGCGGCGGGTCTGGCCCGCGTGCGCGCCGAGCATACGTACGTGCACCGGCTGCGGCGGATCATCGAGGACCTGGACCTTCGAATCTGAACGCTACTCGGGCACGGGCTGGCAGACGCGCGAGTTGATCACCACGCCGGGCTTGGCCTCGCGCGCGGCGCGCAGGATGCGCAGGTTCTCCTCGACGGGCAGCTTGTGGGGGGTGCGAACCAGAGGATGTCCGGATCGTAGAGGCGCACCAGCTCCTGGACCTGTGGGATCGACTTGCGGTCCACGTAACGCCGCACCCGCGGCCGCAGGTCGGGCGCGGCCAGCCACCACTCCGCCCCGTGCCGCAGCCGGTCGCCGCCCGGGTTCTGGTACTCCCAGTCGTTGCCGGGCCCCTCCGGGTCGCCCCAGTCGAAGGCGTGGGAGTAGTAGAAGCCGAAGCGCACGCCCTGGCGCCGGCAGGCCTCCTGGAGGGCGCGCATGGGATCGCGCTTGCAGGGGGTGGCCTTCACCACGTTGTAGTCGCTCACCGCCGAGTCGTACATGGCGAAGCCGTCGTGGTGCTTGGCGGTGATGACGAGGTAGCCCATGCCGGCGGCTTTCAACGCGCGCACCCACTCGTCCGCGTCGAAGGCGGTGGGATTGAACTGGCCGGCCACCCGCTCCTTGTAGACGGCCATGGGGATCTTGCGCAGGCGCTGGATATGCTCGGCGTAGCCCCTTACAGGCTCGCCCTCCCACACCCCCGCCAGCTGCCCATAGACGCCCCAGTGGATGAACATCCCGAAGCGGGCTGGCGCCACCAGTCGAGCCGCTGGTCGCGGGTCTTCATCGACTCTCGCCACCACGCCAGGTCCGTCCGCTCCTGGACGGCAGAGGGCGCGGCGGCGAGAGTGAGGACGGCCGCCACGGCGGCGGCCGTCAGGGGGACACGCCTCAGAAGGTCAATCTCAGCGACCCTTGCATGATGCGCGGCGGACGGAAGCTGATGATCTGTCCCAGCCGAGCGTTGACCTGGTTCCCCGCCGCGTCGAAGCGGGGCGTGCGGTCCAGGTCCAGGCCCTGCGCGTGGTTGAGGGCGTTGTACAGCTCCCAGCGGAGCTGCAGGGTGGTGCGGTTGCGGATGGGGAAGTTCTTGAAGAACGTCATGTCCCAGTTGTTGATGCCGGGCCCGCGAATCGGGTCTTTCGGCGCATTGCCGATGCCAAACTCGGCCCGCGATGGCATACGCACCACTGATGTATCGAAATGCTTGAGGAAAGTGCGGTCTCCTCTTGGCAAATTGGGATCGCCCGTGAGCACGACGCGGCTGTCAAGCCCGTTGGCGATTGCACTACCAACCAAATCGCTTGTCTGCGCGGTGTTATAGCCAATTCCCGCAGGCGCACCACTGATGAACGACGTGATCCCTGACAACTCCCAACCATCGAGGATCCTGCGGGTTAGGGCATTGTTCCATCGTTTGCCGAGG
>DASYPD010000108.1:0-8644 GCA_036007005.1 Gemmatimonadales bacterium | reverse complement strand
GCATCGTCGCGGGCTCAGTGCTGGTCTTCATTCCGTGCCTCGGCGCATACCTCACACCGGACCTGCTGGGCGGAGGGCGCACGGTGCTCGTCGGCAACCTGGTGCAGAATCAGTTCACCACCGCGCGGAACTGGCCCTTCGGCTCCGCCGCCTCATTCGCCCTCATGGCGCTGGTGCTGCTGGCTGTGCTGGTCTCGCTCCGCCTCCGCGATCGAGAGGTGGCGGGAGAGCCCCTGTCATGAGGAGGCGAGCGTCTCGCGCGACCCTCGCCGTCGCCGCAGCGACCTATCTATTTCTGCACCTGCCGGTGCTGATCCTCGTCCTCTTCAGCTTCAACGCGTCGAGATATTCGGTCACTTGGACCGGGTTCACGCTGGGATGGTATCGCCGCCTCGCTGAGCGGACCGATCTCCTCCGGGGACTCCGAGTCAGCCTGCTGGTCGGTGCCATTTCCACCGCCACTGCCACTGTTTTTGGCACCCTGCTCGCGCTGTCGCTCGCCCGGCGACGCGTACGAGGCAGGCGGGTTATGGAAGCCCTGCTGTATCTCCCGATCGTGACGCCGGAGATCGTCGCCGGCATCTCGCTGCTCGTCTGGTTCGTGGCACTCGGCATCCCGCTCGGGATCGGGACCATTACTATCGCCCACATCGCCTTCAACCTCGCGTTCGTGGCGGTGGTGGTGCGTGCCCGGCTGGAAGGCATGGATGAGAGTCTCGAGGAAGCGGCGCTGATCCTGGGGGCCGACGAGCTGACCGCGTTCCGGACTGTGACGGTGCCGCAGTTGTGGCCGGGCATCCTGGCGGGGGCGCTGCTCGCCTTTACCCTCTCCTTCGACGACTACGTCATCACGTCGCTCGTCGCGGGCACCGGCTCCTCGACGCTGCCGATCATCGTCTACAGCATGGTCCGCCGCAACGTCGAACCCACGGTCAACGCGATCAGCACCCTCATCCTGGTGACGACATCGCTGCTGATCTGGCTGGCCTATCGGTTGACGCGCGAGCGGCCGCTGGCGACGGCGCGGGGGTAGGTCGCACCGCGGGCGTGAAGTTATCGGCATGCGCTCTTGCTGGGCACTCGCCGCCGAGGGTAGCGTATGGGTATGCCGGAAACCGTCCGCCGCTGGACCCGCGAGGAGGTTCTGGGCCTCCCCGACGACGGGAACCGTTACGAGCTCATCGAGGTCTGGGGCGAGGAGGACTAGCGTCCCGCCACGCCGCGATTTCCTGCGCCGCCTGTTCGGGCTCGCTGCGGTACTGCCCGTCAGCGCGAGCTTGCTTGACGCTTGTGGTCGCGACCGCTCGACCGCTCCGCGGGCGGGCAGCGCGGAGCTCGGACCGCTCGAGCCCGAGCTCAACATCTACAACTGGTCGGATTACATCGCCCCGGAGCTCGTGCCGGCCTTCGAGCGCGAATTCGGGGTGCGGGTTACTTACGATACCTTCGAAAGCAGCGAGGAGATGGTGGCCAAGCTGCAGGCGGGCGCGCGGGGCTACGATCTCGTGGTGCCGCCCACCTACGCCGTGACCCTGCTCATCGCCGCCCGGCTCATCGCGCCGCTCTCGCTCCGCTACCTGCCCAATCGCCGCAACCTCGCCCCGCTCTTCCGGGGACTGGCGCACGATCCCACCGATCGCTACACGGTCCCCTGGCAATGGGGAATGACGGGGATCGCCTGGCGGACCGACCTGCTCCCCCAGCCAGCCGAGAGCTGGAGCGTGTTTCTCGATCCGCGCTATCGCGGCAAGCTCACCATGCTCGATGACCTGCGCGACGTGATCGGCGCCTTTCTCCGGCTGCGCGGTTACTCGCTCAATTCCACCGATCCCGCTGAGCTGGAGACCGCGCGACAAGACGCGGTAGCCGCCAAGCGAAACCTCAAGGCCTACCTCTCGGCTCCGGTCAAAGCCCAGCTCATCTCCGGCGACGTCTGGCTGGCGCAGCTCTGGAACGGTGATGCCGCGCAAGCCGCCCGCGAGCAGCCGGCGCTTTCCTGGCTGCTGCCCAGGGAGGGGAGCACCCTCTGGATTGATTCGCTGGTCGTTCCCGCCACCGCACCGCATCCCCGCGCCGCGCATGAGTTCATGAATTACATCCTGCGCCCCGAGCCCGGCGCCGCCATCTCCAACGCCACTGGCTACGGCACCCCCAATCAGGCCGCGATGCCGCTGCTCGCCCATCCCGTTCCCTATCCTTCTCCTAACGAGCTCGCCCGGCTCGAGATCCAGAAGGACCTGGGCCGGGCGAGTGTGCTGTGGGACGAAATCTGGACGCGGATCAAGACAGCGTAAGCGGTAAGCGGTGAGCGGTGAGCTGTAAGCGGGCCGCCCCATCACCACCCGCTCACTGCTTACCGCTCACTGCTTACTGCTCACCGCTCACCGCTCACCGTTACATCTTGTGCACAGCAAACCCGTCAACGTGCACGTCGAGATTGTGGTTCATCCGGATGCCGACCACACCAACCGTACCACCGGTGGCGTTCATCTCGTGCACGACTTTCCCGTTCACCTTGAAGGTGATCTTCTTGCCGACTGCGTCGCCGGAGATCTCGAGCAGGTTGGTTGCCGCTCCGCTCGTGGAATCCTGCTTCACCACAGCGTCGTTGGCCACCCAGCCGTTCCGGTTGCCCTCGGTGGTGACGTTGGTCACATTGCCGCCGGTGCGCTGCCGGATCGAGTACATCCCGTCGCCCCGAACCAGGAAGTAAATGTACGACTGATTGGGGCCCTTGAGGTCGTTGCCCATGATGAAGAGCCCATAGGCCTCGGGATGCATCGGCGCTTTGGTCTGCCGGAAGGTTGCGATGGTGTGGAATGATCCAGTCACCGCGTCGGCGTCACGCCAGTAGATCCCGGCGGGGCCGGTGGTAAAGTGAAATCCTCCTCCCATGGGCGCGAACTTGACGTTCGCGATCATGGCCGTGGTGTCGTCCAGCCGGTAGGACCATCCGGCGGGAACGCTTCCGCCACCCATCACCTTCTTGTCGGGATCCGCAGGGTTACCCTGCGCGAACAGCGGGGTGCTGAGAACAACGGTGAGTGCGAACAACGGCAGCATACGCATACGAATCACCTCTGCTTCGGTTGAAGAAAGCCCCTAGCCCCTAGTCCCCAGCCCCCAGTCCCCAGCCCCTAGCCCCTAACCCCGTTGCCTCTCGGGAGGGGGAGCGCGTAAAATACTGCCTCTCGGGAGAGGCGGCCATGCGGATCTTCGGAATCGTCTTCGCGGCCCTCGGCGCGGGCATGATCCTCTTCGCGCTGACCTACGTGACCCTGGTGGTCGGGGGCCTGGTGAACGGCATGGTGGTCTTGATGGCGGGGCCTCTGGTCGACCGGATGCTGGCCAGAAAGAACCGGAAATAACTATCCCGCCCTGAGCGCCCGGACCGCGGCGCTGTAGTTGAGTTTGAGCCCGGTCAGACCTTCCCGTAGTCCCCGTACCTTCATCTGCTGGTCGCCCATGCGGCGCGCGAGGGTGGCCATCGTTCCCAGCGTCTCAGCCATGGCGGTTTCGCCGATCGAGTTGGCGGCGGCCTTGGTCTGCTCCAGCACCCGGCAGAGCCGCGCGACCAGGGACGGATCGGTCCTCTGCGCGGCCAGCTCCTCGATCAGCCGGTGCGCCTGCTCGAAGCGGGCCGGAAACGTTTCCAGCACCGCCAGTTGTGCCGCTTGCTGGGGGGTCAGCTTGTCGCTCATCAGCCGAAGCGATATGTCTCAACGGGTTGGGGCGCGCCGTCGTAACTGGTAGATATCTCCCGGCCGCTCCAGGAAACGTCCCTGGGGGCCACATTAGCCGTGGGGGCCAGATTGGCCCTGGGGGCCACATTGGCCCTGAGTGCGTCGGTTCCTGTCCGACCGTCCGACTGTCCGCCTGTCCGACTTACGAGGCTCATGAACCTCTCCGATATCGCAATCAAGCGGCCGGTCTTCGCCAGCATGACGAGCGCGGCGCTCGTGCTGTTCGGCGCGATCGGCTTCAAGCAGCTGGCCGTGCGGGAGTACCCCGATGTGGACCCGCCGATCGTCTCGGTTTCGGTCACCCTCCGGGGCGCCAATCCGCAGGTCATGGAGTCCGCCGTCACCGACGTGCTGGAGGAGCAGCTAGCCTCGCTCGAAGGGCTGCGCACCATGACCAGCAACAGCTCCGAGCAGAGCTCCAATATCAACCTGGAGTTTAATCTCGACCGTCCGATCGAAGACGCGGCGCAAGACGTCCGCGATATCGTCTCCCGGGTGCGCGGGCGCCTGCCGCAGGAAATCGAAGATCCCGTCGTGACCAAGCAGGACGCCGACGCCCGTCCGATGATGTTCATCGGGCTCGAGTCGGAAAAATACGATCTGCTGCAGCTTTCCGACATCGCCGACCGGATTCTGAAGCCCCGCTTGCAAACGGTGCCCGGCCTGGCGCGGGCCGAGATCCGCGGAGAGCGCCGCTATGCGATGCGGATCTGGCCTTCGGTGAGCGCCCTCGCCGCCTACAGCCTCACGATCCAGGACATCGTCAGCGCGATTCAGAGCCGCAACATCGAGATTCCCGCCGGCCGGATCGAATCGGAGCGCCGCGAGTTCTCGGTGCGCTCCCTGGGTGAGCTGCGCACGCCGGAAGAGTTCCGCAACATGGTCGTCGCCAGCAGCCAGGGTCAGGTGATCAAGCTGGGCGACCTCGCCCGGGTGGAGCTGGGCCCCGAAGACGATCGCAGCTTCTTCCGCTTCAACGGGCGACCCGCGGTCGGGCTCTCGCTGGTGCGGCAATCCAAATCCAACCTGGTGGAGGTCGCCGACGCGGTCTGGGCAGCGATGCCCGAGCTTCGAGCGGCGCTGCCTCCCGGTGTCACCGCCACCATCGGTTCGGACCAGTCCGTGTACGTCAAACGCTCGATCAAGGAAGCGGAGGATACCCTCTTCCTGGCTGGCGGGCTGGTGGTGCTGATCATCTTCCTCTTCCTGCGCAACGTCCGCGCCACCATCATCCCGGGCCTGGCGATTCCGGCCTCGATCGTCGCCACCTTTGCGGTGATGTACGCGCTCAATTTTTCCGTGAACAACCTGACGCTGCTGGCGCTCACGCTCGCCATCGGCATCGTGGTGGATGACGCGATCATCGTGCTGGAGAACGCCTACCGCCATCAGGAGGAGCTGCACGAGCCTCCCGATCGGGCTGCCGTCAACGGCACCAGGGAAATCGCCTTCGCGGTCATCGCGACGACGATCTCGCTGATTGCCGTCTTCACGCCCCTGGCGTTCCTCACCGGCAATACCGGCCGGCTCTTCAAGGAATTCGGCATCGCGGTCGCCGCGGCGGTGGCGATTTCCGGGTTCGTCGCGCTCACGCTCACTCCGATGTTGTGCGCCAAGATTCTGCGGGTGCCGCCGCGCCACGGCACGCTCTACCAGGTGCTCGAGCGCGGTTTCCGCGGCCTGGCGTCGGGATATGGGCGCGCCCTCGGCGCGGCGCTGCGGCATCGGGTCCTGGTCCTGATCGGAACCTCCGCCCTGGTCGCGGGCGCGGTCGCGGTGTTCCTGAAGCTCAAGGTCGAGTTCGTTCCCCCCGAGGACCGGGGGCAGATGCAGATCTCCATCACCGGCCTGGAGGGAGCGACTCTCAGCTTCACCGATCAGTACCAGCGGGAGGTCGAGCGCATCCTCGCGGGAATTCCGGAGATCGACAATTACACCAGCGTGATCGGCTCGGGTGGCGGCGGCATGGGCGGCGGCGTCAATCGCGGCGGGATCTACGTTCGCTTCGTCGATTGGTCGAAACGGAAGCGGACGGCGCAGCAGATCATCGAGGCCATTCGGCCGCAGCTCGCCAGGATCCCGGGCGTGCTGGCCTTCGCCAACAATCCGCCGGCCTTCGGCGGCTACGGCTCGGCCGTGCAGTATGTGATTCGCAATTCCAACTTCGACAGCCTCTTCGTCGGGGTGCAGACCATGCTGGCCCGGGCGCGGCAGATCAAGGGTTTTACCAACCTCGACACTGATCTTCGCATCAACAAACCGGAGCTCTCGGTGTCCTACGACCGGGATCGCGCCGAAGACCTCGGCGTGCCGGTGCGCGCCGTCGCCGGCACCATGCAGGCCCTGCTCGGCGGCCAGCGGGTCAGCACCTTCACCCGCGAGAACAAGCTCTACTACGTGATGGTCCAGCTTCCTCCCGAGGAGCGCGCCACGCCCACCGACATGAGCGGGCTGGCGGTCCGGGGCCGCAACAATGAACTGATCAAGCTCGACCAGCTGGCCCGGGTGACCGAGGGCGTCGGCCCGCGCTCGCTCAGCCACTACATGCGGGTCCGCGCGGCGACGCTCTCGGCCGGGTTGATGCCGGGCTTCACGCTCGGTGAAGCCCTCGATTCCCTCGACCGGATCGCGAAGCAAGTGCTGCCCGCGGGCTCGACCGTAGCGCTGGCGGGCGAGTCACGCGAGCTGCGCGAGAGCGGAAGCTCGCTCTACCTCGCCTTCCTGCTCGCGCTGATTGTGGTCTTCATGGTGCTCGCCTCGCAATTCGAGTCGCTGATCCATCCGTTGACCGTGCTGATGGCGGTGCCCCTCGCAGTGACCGGCGCCGTCTTCACCCTGTTCATCGCGAAGTCCAGTATCAACCTCTACAGCCAGATCGGCATGATTCTGCTGATCGGCCTGGTGGCCAAGAATTCCATTCTGCTGGTGGATTACACCAACAAGCTCCGCGCCAAGGGAATGGATATCGCCGCCGCGCTGCTCGAGGCGGGGCGGGTCCGCTTGCGGCCGATCCTGATGACCTCGGTAGCCGTGGTGATGGGCGCGATCCCGATTGCGCTCGCGCTCGGCGCGGGGTCGATCAGCCGCCGGCCGCTCGGCTACGCAATCGTGGGTGGAGTGGTCTTCTCCACCGCGCTGACGCTCTTCCTCGTGCCGGTCGTGTACTCGCTGATGGAAGGGGCCCGCGTCAGGGTGAGCTCGGCGCGCCGCCGGCCGGCACCTCAGCCGGTCCGTCCGGCGGAGGCCAAGTGATCGCGCTGCTCTTGGCGCTGCTCGGCGGAGTCTCCTCTCGTCCTCCCGACTTCCCGACTTCCCGACCTCCCGACCTCGATTCGCTCCCGATGGTCACCCTGGCCGAAGCCCTTCAGCGTGCCGCGCGGCTGGATCCGAATTACGTGCGCGCACTCGGCGCAGTGGATAATGCCACCTGGGCCCGGCGGGCCGCCTTCTCCGCGCTGGTCCTCCCTTCGGTCACGGCGGGCGCCGACTACACCGAGTTCACCATTCAGCAGTTCAACGTCGGCACCGGATCTCCAGCCAAGACCAGCGCCACCATGCGGCTCGATGCGCGCTTCGAATTGTTCACCGGCTTGCGCAAGCTCTCGGACCTGAGCCGTACCGGCGCGGATCTGGAGAGCGCCGAGGCCGGCGAGACCCAACAGCGCTACCTCACCGCGCTCGCCACCGAAGCGTCCTATTACGCGGTGCTGAGTGGTCGCGAGTTGCTCGAGGTCGCCCGCGAGCGCGTGCGGCGCGCCGAAGAAGGGTTAGTGGTCGCGCGTGCCCGGGTTGTGAGCGGGGCCGCCGTGCAGAGCGACTCGCTCCAGCTCCTGCTCGAGCTCGACCGGGCCCGGGTCGACCTGCTGCAGGAGGAGGCCGGCCTGCGGGTGGCGCGACTCCAGCTCGGCCGCCGGGTAGGTACCCCACGCGGAGTCGATGCCGCACCGCTGGATACCGCTCGGGCGCCGGATCTTCCGCTCACCCTGGAGCAGGCCATCAATCAGGCGCTGGAGCTGGGTCCGGAGTTCCGGGTGGCGCGCGCCAACGAGCGATCGGCCGAAGCCGCGCTGCACGCGCGGCGCGGCTCGTATTTCCCCCAGGCGGTGGTGAGCGCGAATACCATCGGCTTCGGTGACCAGTATCTCACCCGCGGGCTGTCGCGCAGCTCGCTCACCTTCAGCCTGAGCTTTCCACTCTGGGACAACGCCCAGCGGGAGTTGGGCTACACCCGTGCCCGCACGGCCCGTGACCTGGCGCGAGCGACCCGCGAGGACCTCGAGCGCTCCGCCGAAGCCGATGTGACGGAAGCGTACGACGCCTACCAGACCGCGCGTGCCACCGCCGACCTTTCCGCGCAGGCGCTGCTGGTGGCGCGCGAGAATTACCGCGTGCAGGAGGCGCGCTATCGAGCCGGCGCCAGTACCATTCTCGATCTGCTCGACGCCCAGTCGGGCCTGACCAGCGCCCAGGCCGCTCTGGTGCAGGCGCGCTACGCGGCCCGGCTCGCGCTCGCGGGCCTGGAAGCCATGCTGGGCCGGCGCCTCTTCAGCGACAAGGAACCTCCGTGAGAGCCCTCTGCGTGGTTCTGCTCGCCGGAAGCGCCGTCGGCTGTGGCGGGTCGAACGCCGCGCCGCCCGCCGGTGGCTCCTCCGCAGCAGAACGAGGCCGCGGCGGCGTCGGAGCCCAGCCGGTGGAGGTCGTGCTCGCGCGAACCGACACGGTCGTGGATGCCATCACGGCCACCGGCCAGGTCGAGCCGCTGCAGTCCATCCAGTTGCGTCCGGAGGTCGATGGCCGACTGGTGGCAATTCTGGTGCGCGAAGGCGCGATGGTGGCGCAGGGAACTCCACTCTTCAAGGTGGATGACGGCGAGCTCAAGACGCAGGTCGCGCGGGCCCAGG
>DASYPD010000107.1:0-2918 GCA_036007005.1 Gemmatimonadales bacterium | reverse complement strand
CCGGGAGATGGAGGTCTTGCCGAACTTTCTCCCGGATTCCCCTGGCAACTGCAACACGCCGGTGGGGCCCCGTCCTCAGCCTCGCCCCTTCTTCCTCTTTGTCGGCCGGCTGGAACGCCTCAAGGGACTTCAGGACGTGATTCCCGCTTTCGCCGGGTCCGGAGCCGCCGATCTGCTCATTGCGGGGGAGGGCGAGTACGGCCCCGACCTCCGCGCGCAGGCGTCCGGCACGGAGCGGGTGCGCTTCCTCGGCCGGCTGGCGACCGAAGAGCTGGGGCGTTACTACCGCCATGCCGAAGCGCTGCTCCTGCCTTCGCTTGGCTTCGAGACCTTCGGCATCACGCTCTTGGAGGCATTCCGCCAGTCGACGCCGGTCCTCGCCCGCAGGCAAGGCCCCTTCCCGGAGCTCGTTACTGCCTCCGGCGGCGGTGAGCTCTTCAGCAACCGCGAGGAGTTGCTGAGCGCGATGGACCGGCTGCTCGGGGATTCGGCGTACCGAACGACGCTCGGACAGGCCGGTCACCGTGCCTTGCAAGAGCGCTGGTCCGAGCGAGTCGTCCTGCCGCGCTATCTAGACATCGTGCGCCGAGCCGCCGAGCGAAGAGGTGACACGCGAATACTGGAGAGGCTGTCCCCGTGAACAGCGGGATGCGCGGGATCCTCACCTGGCATTCCATCGATGCCTCGGGCTCGCCGATCTCGGTGAGTCGCGAGGAGTTCCGTCGCCAGGTGGAATGGCTGGCCTCGGGATCCGTGCGCGTGGTGGGCGTCGAGGGGTTGCTCGAGCTGCGCGACGACCAGCCCGCGGTCGCGCTCAGCTTCGATGACGGCTTTGCCAACTTCGCCACCGAGGCCGCTCCCCTGCTCCGCCAGCACGGCTTCGCGGTGACCCTCTTCGTCGTGACGCAGCATGTGGGTCGGGACAACCGCTGGGGCGGACGCAGCGACCGCGGCGTTCCCACCTTGCCGCTGCTCGATTGGGAGGCCCTGGGCCGGCTGCGGGGAGATGGGGTCACCCTGGGGGCGCATACCGCGACCCACGCCAGGCTCACCACGCTCGACGGCGCTGCGCTGGAGGCAGAGCTGGGACAAGCCGCGGAAGAACTGGAGCGCCGGCTGGGCGCGCGGCCCGATGCGCTCGCCTATCCCTATGGGGCCGTGAACGAGCAGGTTGCCGGCGCCGCCGCGCGGTGGTACCGGACGGCGTGCACTACCGAGTTGCGGTCGCTGGGCCCACGGGACACCCGGCTCCGCCTCCCCCGGATCGACGCCTGGTATCTGCGCGACTCGGCTACACTGGAATCGTTCGGATCGAGACGCTTTCTCGCCTGGCTCTGGGCTCGTCGCCAGGCACGCCGGCTGCGAGGCCACTGATGCCGCCGGTTCCCACCTTCTCGGTCATCGTGCCGGCCCACAACGGCGTCACGGTCTTGCCGCTCTCGCTCGGCGCGCTCGCGGCCAGCAACCTGCCCCGCGAGCGTTGGGAGCTGATCGTGGTTGACGACGCGAGCGGTGACGAGACTCCTCGCCTCGCTGCCCAGTGGGCCGACCGTGTGGTGTCGCTCAACGGCGCGCCGCACGGCCCGGCCTACGCGCGCAATCGCGGCGTCGAGGCCAGCCGCGGAGAGTGGGTCGTCTTCATCGACGCGGACGTCGTGGTGCACACCGACACCCTGCAACGCTTTGCGGAAGCCATCGCGAAAGATCCCGACATCGATGCCGTGTTCGGCGCGTATGATGAGGCCCCTCCCGCTCCGGGGTTTCTCTCCCGCTATCGCAACCTGCTCCATCACTACATCCATCTCTGCGGCGCCGGCGAAGCCGATACGTTCTGGGCCGGGTGTGGAGCGGTGCGTCGCTCAGCCTTCCAGCGCGTGGGAGGATTCGACGAGCAGCGCTACCCGCGGCCGCAAATCGAGGACATCGAGCTGGGCTATCGGCTGCGCGACCAGGGGAGCCGTATCGTGATCCGGCCCGAGATTCAGGGAGCTCACCTGAAGCGGTGGACCCTCTTCGGCTCTATCCGCACGGACTTGCTGGATCGCGGCATTCCCTGGGTCCGACTGCTGCTCGAGCGCAAGCGCATGGCCAACCCCGCTCATCTCAACCTCAAGCGCGGCGAGCGCGCCAAAATGACCCTGGTGTGGCTCGGCCTGCTGCTCCTCGTGGTCGCGCTGTTGCTCCACAGCGGCGTCGCCCTGGCGGCTGGAATCGCGGCCCTCCTGACGGTGGTGCTGTGGAATCTCGCGCTGTTCCGCTGGTTCGGGCGCCAGCGCGGGCCGCTCTTCGCTCTGGCGGTCGTGCCGATGAACCTCTGGTATTATCTGGTGAGCGGAGTTGCGGTCCTCGCCGCAGTAACTTTGAACCTGGGCCTCGGCCGCGACCCCGGCAGGACTCGAACCCGGAGGAACCGATCGCTGTGAACTCAGACGCCCCAGTAGCCCAGCCTCAGGCCAGCCAGCTCTCGCAAGAGCTGCTGCTCGCCTTTGCCCCGTTGCACAAGGCCGCCTTCGGAGCGGCGATTGGAATTGCCTGCGGACTCCTGGTATTCGCGGTCACCCTTGTGACCCTGCTCCGCCATACCGAGAACATCATTCCCCTGGGCTTGCTGGCGGTTTATTTCCGCGGCTACACCGTATCGTGGACCGGCGCCCTGGTGGGCGCGGTCTGGGGCGGCTTCGTGGGATTCATCTTCGGCTGGTTCACCGCTTTCTGCCGCAATTTCATCCTGGCCATCTCCCTGTTCGTGATCCGGACCCGGGCGGAGCTGGCGCGCACCCGTGATTTTCTGGACCACGTCTGAGGCCCTTTTCCAGAGACGATGATATGACCACCGCACAGGAAGAAAACCGCGAGCTCCGCACCACGCTGGCCCACCTGAATGCCCGCGCCTGGGGCATCGCGCTGGGCCTCCTCTT
>DASYPD010000106.1:0-3544 GCA_036007005.1 Gemmatimonadales bacterium | reverse complement strand
CATCGGGATAACTCAGCGCGGCTTCGCTTTGGGATGCTGCTGGACTGCGCGGGCGATCAGAGCGGCATCCGTTGTGGTCACCCCCCCTTCGGCGGGCGGGCTCGTAATCGAAGCTGGAAATTTCGACTCCAGGCTGACTGGGTTTATGCTTTTCAGGTCCTTAGGGAGCAAGCGATGAAACCGTTCGTCCCCGTGGCACTGCTGCAGCTGCTGGCGATCACTGCCGTGCGTGGCCAAGACTTCAAAGCGTACCAGAATTACGACTTCGTCCCCGGTGACCGCATCATCTTCGAGGACGATTTCCGTTCCGATACCGACGGCGAATTTCCGGCGCATTGGAAGCTGCTCGCCGGCCAGGCAGTGGTGAACAAGTTCCAGGATGAGCCCGTCTTCGCCTTGACCGACGGGAATTACGCCCGCGTCGCACCGCGGATCAAGACCGACGCATACCTGAGCGACCCCTTCACAGTCGAATTCGATTTCTACCCCAAGAGCGGCGGGTTCGCGCACATCGTGCTGTTCCTGACCAATGCCGACGGAGAGAGGCAGCTCTCCGTGGGCGACGAAATCGCAACGAGCGGCTTCGAGCACGATCTCGCGGGCAGCTATCCCGGGGGCGCGGAGGCGTTCGTCGACAAGTGGCACCACGTGGCGCTGGTCTACCAGAAGGACCAGCTCAAGTGCTACCTCGACCAGTACCGCGTGCTGGTCATGCCGGACGCCGGCTTCGTTCCCACGGCACTCTACTTCGCCGGAATCGGGGACCAGGAGAATCCCGTGCTCTTCAAGAACGTGCGGATCGCGAGCGGCGGCGGAATGAACCTGATCGACAAGCTCCTCCGGGAAGGGAAGCTCGTCAGCCACGGGATCCTCTTCGACGTGAATCAGTCCACCATCAAGCCGCAGTCGATGGGGACGATCGGCGAGATCGTGAAGCTGCTGCAGCAGAATCCCGCGCTCAAGCTCGAGATCGGCGGGCACACCGATTCGGACGGCGACGCCGCGAAGAACCTGGCGCTCTCCCAAGCCCGGGCAGACGCGGTAAAGCGGCTGCTGCTCGCGGCGGGCATCGACGCCTCCCGGCTTAGCAGCAAAGGCTACGGGGCCAGTAAGCCGGTAGAGCCCAACACCACGCCGGAGGGCAAGGCGAACAACCGGCGGGTGGAGTTTATCAAGATCTAGCCCTGCGTTGTTTTTCCCACCTTTGCGCGCTTTCGGTGCTGGTCGCGCGCAGCGCCTGCGCTATTGTCGGCCATGCCGTCGCTGCGCACTCCGAAGCCCGTCGCCCAATGGACCGACCCGCGCCACCGCCGCGGCTACTCCGGCGAGCGTGCCGCCATCGCGTATCTGCTGCGGCTCGGCTGGCGCATCGAAGCGCATCGGTTCCGCTTCGGACACCACGATCTCGACCTGATCGCGCGGCGGGGGAGCCTCGTCGCTTTTATCGAAGTGAAAACCCGGCGGTCTTCCCGGTTCGGTCGGGCGGCCGAGGCGGTCGGCAGGCGCAAACGGGCCGTGCTTGAACGGCTGGCTGAGTTGTGGCGAGTTCGCTTCGGGGTTGCAGGCGATCGCTTCCGCTTCGATCTGATCACGGTGGAATCCGGGATATCCTCCACCTCTCCACAGGTGACCCACATCGAGGATGCATGGCGACATGTCGAAAAGTGAGAAAGTGCCATCTTGTTTCGGACAATCTTCGGCTTTAGATTGGTAGATGATATTATCGTGAAGTAAAATCAACCACAATATGACTACGAGGATTCTATGGCTGCGCCCGACGTCAAGGAGGTCAAGCTGGACGCCGAGCGCCGGAAGGCGCTCAACCTAGCAATCACCCAGATCGAAAAGCAGCTCGGCAAGGGCTCGATCATGCGGATGGGAACCGATGCGCCGCGCGAGCGGGTCGTCTCGATCTCGACGGGCGCCATCAATCTCGATGCGGCGACCGGAGTCGGCGGCGTTCCGCGCGGCCGGATCACCGAGATCTACGGGCCGGAATCCTCGGGGAAAACCACGCTCACCCTGCACCTTGCCGCCAATGTGCAGAAGGCCGGCGGGGTCGCGGCTTATGTCGATGCGGAGCACGCCCTCGACATCGAGTACGCCAAGAAGCTCGGCGTGGATATCGACAACCTGCTGGTCTCCCAGCCCGATACCGGCGAGCAGGCGCTCGAGATCGTGGAGATCCTGGTGCGCTCGGGGGCGGTGGATCTGGTGGCGATCGATTCGGTGGCGGCGCTGGTGCCGAAGGCCGAAATCGAAGGCGAGATGGGCGACAGCCACATGGGGCTGCAGGCCCGGTTGATGAGCCAGGCGCTGCGCAAGCTGGCGGGCGCGATCAACCGCTCCAATTGCGCCGTGGTCTTCATCAACCAGCTGCGCGAGAAGATCGGCGTGATGTTCGGCAACCCGGAGACCACCACCGGCGGCAAGGCGCTCAAGTTCTACGCTTCGCTCCGGCTCGACATCCGGCGGATTGGCCCGGTCAAGGAGCGCGAGGCGGTGATCGGCAACCGGGTGCGGGTCAAGGTCGTCAAGAACAAGGTGGCGCCGCCGTTCAAGCAGGCGGAATTCGATGTGATGTTCGACGAAGGGATCAGCCACAGCGGGCTGGTGGTGGATCTGGCCACCGAGGCCAACGTCATCCAGAAATCGGGCGCCTGGTATTCCTATGGCGATCAGCGGATCGGGCAGGGGCGGGAGAACGCCAAGCTCTTCCTCAAGGACAATCCCGCGTTGATGACCGAGGTGGAAGGCCGGGTCAGGGAATTCCTCGGCGTGCGGGCGACGAGTGTCGTGCTGGCCGATGACGGCGACGCTGAGTGAGCCGCGCCGGGTAATCGGAGCGCTGGCCGCAGATCCGCGGCGGCCGGGCACGATACGGGTGCTGGTGCAGGGACGGCCCCTGCTCAGCGTTCCGCGCGAGGTGGCGCAGGCGGAGGGACTGGCCGCCGGGATGCTGTTGGAGGAGCCCCTCTATGCCCGGCTCTGCCGCGCGGCGGACGAAGAAGCAGCGTTTCGAACTGCGTTGCGCTTCCTCGAACGGCGGCCCTTTGCGACGCGCGACCTAACCCGCAGGCTCGTGCTCAAGGGCCACCCGCCGGAAGCTGCTGCCGCGGCGGTCGAGCGAGCCGGGCGTGCCGGATTGGTGGACGACGCGCGCTTTGCGCTGCACTACCTCGAGACCCGCGCCGCCCGGGGGCGCGGGCCGCTCCGGCTGCGCCGGGATCTGGCGACGCTCGGCGTCGAGCGGCTGCTGGTGGATCGCGCGCTCCGCGCCGCGTTCGGCGCGGATGGCGCAGGCGGGCCCAGCGCGGAGGCGGTGGCACGCAAGCGGCTGGCCCAGCTCACCGGCCTGCCGAAGCCGGTCATCCGGAGACGGCTGTTGGCGTTTCTGGCCCGGCGGGGGTTTGCCGGACCGGACGTGTCCACCACGGTGGCGGGATTGCTGGATCGAAGGGCGTGAACGGCCGGCTTTTCCTCTAGGGATTCAGAGCATACCGGGGACTATATTTCCGGGATGGACTCCGCCCGGATCAGACGC
>DASYPD010000105.1:0-5225 GCA_036007005.1 Gemmatimonadales bacterium | reverse complement strand
AGGCGAACGCCGTGCCGAAGGCCTGCAGGAAGAGACCCGGCAGGCGAAACTCCGGCAGCACCGCGACCAGATCCAGTCCGCGGCTCTCCGCGAACCCCACTGCGCGCGCGATCGCTTCGGGCTCCATCACGATGTCGGCATCGGCAAAGAGCAGCCATTCCCCCCGCGCGGCGGTGGCGCCCACCGAGAGCGCATGGTTCTTCCCCAGCCAGCCCGGGGGCAGCTCCCGCACGTGAATAACCCGCAATCGCTGGTCGAGCGCGGCGAGCCGCTCGAGGATCGCCCCGGTGCCGTCGCGGGATCGATCGTCCACCGCCACGATTTCGAGGGCCGGATAGCGCTGCGCCAGCAGCGAGCGCGCGGCGGCTTCGATGCCTCGCGCCTCATCCCGCGCCGCCGTCACGACCGAGACCAGCGGCGCTCCTGGACCCGAGCGCGGCGGAAGCTCCGCCAAGCGCTCCAGCCGATTGAGACCCAGCAACACATCGAGCCCGCTTCCCGCGATGAGCAGCAGTAGAAGCAGCATCAGCCACGCGAGCATAGTCATCGGTCAAAGCTGCCACCCCGCGCTCGTTAGGTCACGGGTCACGGGTCACTGGTCACCGTCTTGACCTCCCCCGAAACCTATCGTAAGATATATCGTACGGTATGTCGGGTGATCTATCTTATGGGGTATCGCAATGCATAAAGACAATGATGACTGGGGTTTGGGGGATTTTGCCGACTTCATCTCTTCTGGCTTCGGACCCGGCATTTTCGGGATTCGAATGGGTGGCGGACGCCATCGCCACCGGCGGCGGACCCACATGTTCGAGTCTGGCGAAGTCAAATTCGTCATTCTTCGCCTGCTCAAGGAAAAGCCTCGCCACGGTTACGAGATCATCAAGGCCCTCGAAGAGCGGCTCGCCGGCTGCTACACCGCGTCGCCGGGAACCGTCTATCCGACGCTGCAGCTGCTCGAGGATCAGGGCTACGTGCGCGTGGTCGAGGAAGACGGCAAGAAGGTCTACCACATCACGCCCGAAGGCGAGGCCTTCTTAGCCGAAAACAAGGATGCCATCGAAGACATCTTCGACCGGGTGAGAGACACGGTGCGGGACTTCGCCGGCGGACCCATGGGCGAGTTGCATCAGGCCTTCGCGCGTCTCGCCAGCGTCACCTACAAGCGTGCCTGGCGCTGGGGCGGGGGACACCCGGCGGTCCCGCGCATCATCGCAATCCTGAAGCAGGCGGCCAACGATATCGAAGCCGAATGGAGCAAGGAGGCGGCCCAATGAACGCTGCGTTTCCGAGCTGGATCTTCATTCTCTTCGGGTTCATGGTCTTCGGGCAGGTGATGCGGGGGATCTTCGGCGGCTATCGTCCGCGCGGTCGCTGGAGATTCGAGGGGCTGGCCGGGATGGGGCAGGAAGAGGTTAAGCGCCTCGACGCCGCCATCGCCGAGCGCGACGTGGTGATCGAGGACTTGCAGCGCCGGCTCAGCGAGATGGAATCCCGGCTCGATTTTACCGAGCGTCTGCTGGCGCGCCCCCCCGAAAGCGGCGCGGGGGTAAGCTAGGGTTATTGGCTACTGGCTACTGGCTATTGGTCAACTACCTTCCCGCAACGTCCAATAGCCAATAGCCCATAGCCAATAGCCCATAGCCCATAGCCGTGAGCGCGCCCGCACTCCTACTTCAAGCCGTCCGCAAAACCTACGGCGACGTCGTCGCCGTCGACCACCTCGATCTCGAGGTGCGGCCTGGCGAGTGTTTCGGACTGCTCGGCCCCAACGGCGCCGGCAAGACCACCACGATCGAGATCTGCGAAGGACTCACTCTTCCCGATGCGGGAGAAGTTCGGGTCCTGGGCGAAACCTGGGCTTCCAGCGGCCACGAGCTGCGCGAGCGGCTCGGCATCTCGCTGCAGGAAACCCAGTTCTCCGACAAGCTCACTGTCGGCGAAACCCTGCAGCTCTTCCGCAGCTTTTACCGGCGTCCCCATCCCCTCCAGACCGTGCTCGACGCAGTGCAATTGGGGGAGAAACGCAATGGCCGCGTCGGGCAGCTCTCCGGCGGGCAGAAACAACGCCTCGCCCTCGCCTGCGCGCTCGTCGCGGACCCCGAGCTCTTCTTTCTCGATGAGCCGACCACCGGTCTCGATCCCCAGTCGCGCCGGCAACTCTGGGACTTGATCGAAGGCGTCAAGCGTGCCGGCCGCACCGTCGTCCTCACCACCCACTACATGGACGAAGCCGAGCGGCTCTGCGACCGCGTGGCCATCGTGGATCACGGCAGGATCATCGCGCTCGGCACGCCGCGCGAGCTGGTCAACTCGCTCGATGCCGAGCACGTCATCGAGTTCAGGGTGGGGGATTCGTCCGACCGTCCGACCGTCCGACCGTCCGACGTTGAGCTGCTCGCCTTGGACGGGGCGAAAAACGCCCGCCACCGCGACGGGAGTTACCTGCTCGAATCCACCCACGCGCACCGTACCGTGCCGGCGCTTTTGAGCTTCCTCTCCGCCCGCGGGCTGCCTCTCGAAGAGCTGAGTACCCATTCCGCGACGCTCGAGGATGTCTTCGTCCACTTGACCGGCCGCCAGTTGCGCGATGGCTGAACGGCCCTGGTCGGAGAGGCCCCTCGTCCAGCTCACCCTGGTGCGCCTGCGGGAGTTCGTGCGCGAGCCCGAAGCCGTCTTCTGGACCTTTCTCTTTCCGGTGCTGATGACCGCCGGGTTAGGGATCGCCTTCCGCAGCAAGCCCGAAAGCGCGGCCCGGGTGGCGCTGCTCGCCGGCGCTCCCGCCGCCCGGGAGACCGCCGCCCGCCTGAGCGGGAATCGCCTGCTCGAGGTCCAGACGCTCGACGATTCCGCGGCCGCGCGCGCGCTCCGCACCGGCAAGCTCGCCCTCGTGCTCGTGCCCCAGTCGGACTCGACGGTGGAATACCGTTATGACGATACCCGGCCGGAGGGCGTCGCGGCCCGCCGCCTGGTGGACGACGCGCTGCAGCGCGCCCGCGGGCGCAGCGATCCCGTCAAGGTGCGCGAGTCCCACCTCCGGGAGCGCGGCTCCCGCTACGTCGATTTCGTGGTGCCCGGCCTCCTCGGCATGAACCTTCTGGGCAGCGGAGTCTGGGGCATCGGCTTCTCTATCGTGGACTCGCGGCGCAAGCGGTTGCTCAAGCGGCTCATCGCCACGCCGATGCCCAAGGCGTCCTATCTCGCCTCCTTCCTGCTTTCCCGGCTGACCTTCCTGGTGCTCGAGGCCGCCGTCCTGCTGCTCTTCGCCGCCCTGGTGTTCGGCGTTCCGCTCCGCGGCTCGCTGCCCGCGCTAGCGGTAATCTGCCTGCTCTCGGCACTGGCATTCGGAGGCCTCGGCCTGCTGGTCGCGTCGCGCCAGCGTACTATCGAAGGGGCATCGGGGTTGATGAACTTGACCATGGTACCGATGTGGGTCTTCTCGGGGATTTTTTTCTCGGCGAGCCGCTTCCCCGCGGTGACGCAACCCTTCATTCAGGCCTTGCCACTCACCGCGGTGAATAACGCGCTGCGCGCCAACATGCTCGAAGGTGCCACCCTCGCCCAAGTCACCCCCGAGCTCGCCATCATCTCCGCCTGGCTCCTCGTGACGTTCGCCGTGGCCCTGAAGATTTTCAGGTGGCAGTAGGCCTAGCTGATAGCTGATAGCTGATATCTGATAGCTGATAGCTGATAGCTGATAGCTTCTAACCCATAGCCCATAGTGCATAGCCATGAGAATCCACCGCCAGCTTCGCCTGCTCCAGGCCTGGGCCGCTCTCACGACGCTCTTATTCGGCACCCTGTCCGTCGCGGCGTTCCGCCAGTCATCCAAGACCCGCTTCGCCGAAATCGATGTCGAGCGCATCAACATCGTCGAACCCGACGGCAAGCTTCGCCTGGTAATCTCCAATCGGCCGCGCTCCATCGGCCCGATCTACCAGGGCCGCCCGTTCGGCTATCCGGGCGGCGGCCGGCCCGGACTGATTTTCTTCAATGACGAGGGAACCGAGAACGGCGGACTGACCTTCACCGGCCGCCGCCGCGAAGACGGCAGCTATGCGGCTTCCACCGGCATGTCCTTCGATCAATTCAACCAGGACGAGGTCCTCACCCTGCGCTACAGCGACGACAACGGGCGGAAGACCACCGGAATCACGATCGCCGATCGCGACGAGCGGGACATCTTCGAGCTGGTCCGCCAGCGCGATTCACTCAATCGGTTGCCGGACGATTCAGCGAAGACGGCCGCGCTGCAGCGCCTCATGGGGCCGCGTAACGGCGTTCCCCTGCGGGCGACCCGGGTGTACCTGGGAAGGGACCCGAGCAAGTCGGCGGTGCTGAATCTCTCCGACCCGAACGGGAAGCCTCGGCTCCGCCTGCGGGTGGATTCGCTCGGCAACGCGAGTCTGGAATTCCTCGACGCCAACGGCGCCGTCACTGCGAAGCTGCCCGGCAACTAGAGCCCATAGCCATAGCTCATAGCCAGCAAACCTCACTCCGGAGCAGAGCGATGCGCGTCCTGAGGCAGGTGGTACTCCTGTCACTCCTGTTGCCCCTGCAAGCCGTCGCCCAGACGACGCTCCTGCGCGCGGCGCGGATGTTCGATCCGGCCACGGGAACGCTCAGCGGACCGGTGAGCGTGCTGATCGAAGCCGGACGGATCCGCGAGCTGAATCCGGCCCAGCCGCCGGCGGGCGCCGCCGTCATCGAGCTCGGCGACATGACGCTGTTGCCCGGCCTCATCGACATGCACAGCCACCTCACCGCGGATCTCCTGGGCGACTGGGTCAATCGGCCGGTCCGCGAAACGATCGCCGATGCGGCACTGCGCGGCGCGCGCAATGCCCGGCGCACCCTGCTGGCGGGCTTCACCACGGTGCGGGACGTCGGCTCGCCGGGCTTCGCCGATGTCTCGCTCATGAACGCGATCGACCGGGGCGACCTCGACGGGCCCCGCATTTTTCCCGCCGGCCACCCCATCAGCATCACGGGCGGTCACTGCGATGTCACAGGTTACGCGCCCGGCATCTTGGAGCGCGGGCCGGAGCAGGGTGTTGCCGATGGCCCCGACGAGGTAGTCAAGGCGGTGCGTTACCAGGTCAAGCACGGCGCCAAGCTCATCAAGGTGTGCGCGACGGCGGGAGTGTTGTCCTTTGAGGGGCCCGTGGGCGCGCAGCAGTTGTCCGACGCGGAGCTGCGCGCTGCGGTCGAGGAAGCCGCCCGCC
>DASYPD010000104.1:0-4706 GCA_036007005.1 Gemmatimonadales bacterium | reverse complement strand
GACCCATCGACACACACGAGGTAGCGGCCCCCGGCGAGCGGCGCTTCGTCACGCACCACCAGCACGTCGCGCTCGATCCCCCGGAGGCAGCGGGCCACCACCCCCCCGAGCTGACTGAACGGTTGCCGGCCCAGCCCGTGTGCGCCGATCGCCACCAGATCGTACTGCCGCCCCGAAGTGCCGGCCAGCCGGGCCGCGGCGTCTTCCTCCTCCGCGACGATGCGACCGTCCTCGCCCAGCCGAACGTCGCCGCGGCTGCGCTCGCCTCCGTCGTAGCCCGCGGCCCGATTCGGATCGAACCCGATCAGCCCGGGAAGCCGCCCCTCCCCGCGATTCACCTCTTTGACGATCTCCTCGAAGTTGATTCCCTCGAGGAGTTGACGCGTGATCGAGACCCCTGCGGTCTCGCAGCGCTGCCCAAGCTGGTCGAGGAAGCTGTCGGCGATGAGCTGCAGGCCCTTCTCGATCAGCTTGTCGTGGATCTTGCGCTGCTTCTTGATCTCGTCTGGAGTCTGGAATTGGGCGGGCAGGCCGGTTTCGAGCTGACGGAATCGTACATCGTGCAGGCGTGCGGCGTAGACGTGGTTGCCAGTGATCCGGCCTCCGGATTTCCGACAGAGCTCGATGGCGCGGTCCACCGCCCAATCCGAGTGCTGGGAGTTATCGACCGGCACGAAGATCTCGGTGTACACAGGGCCGTCCCTTCCCCCGGAGGTCCGTGGAGGCGGTCGCCGTCTGCCGTGATTCGCCTTATCCCCGATCCCAATCGCCAGAAGCATATGGGGACGCGAGGTGCGCCTGTCAAGGGACCAGCTGGCGTCCTTCCGCATCCCACACGGTGATGGCGTCCACCGGGCAGGCATCACACGCGTCGAGCAGCTCCTTGCGTTCGGTGTCGCCGGGATTCTCGAAGACCGCGAGCCCCTCGTCGTCGAGACGAAATGCGCCCGGTGCCGCCTTGACGCAGTCGCCGAACCCGACGCACAGCTCGCGGTCGATGCGGACCCGGACGTCATGGATGATCCGTTCGTCGAATCCCCCGCTCACATGCCTTCCAGCCCCAGGTCGGTACGCGCCTGGTCCATGATCTCGGGGGTGATGACGGAGAGCCGCCGCTCCAGCGCGTATTCGTCGTAGATTTTCCGCACCATCCCGCGCACGAAGCCGGGAACTCGGCCGAGGCGCTCCTGCGCGGCAGGCGACCAGTCGGGCCGGCCTGCCGGCGCTGGCTTCTCCTGAAACGCCTCCTCGCGCCCAAGCACGTTGCTGCGGACCAGCTCCAGCGGTTCCTCCGTGAGCGTGCGGCCCCCGATCTTCACGCCGAGCGCATCCACCAGCTGGGTCTCCATGGGATTGGCCAGCAGTGCGATGCGGCGGCCGCAGGCAGGACAACGGAACGCGGCGCCGAACGTCCCGTCTCCTGGCAGCTCGCGTTGCTCGAACTCCATCTGCCGGTCGCACTCGATGCACAGGAATTTCATGGCAGGACCGCCGCAACGGCCTCGGAAAGAGTGGCGAGCTCGGCTGGCGGAAAAGGGGTCGGATGAAAGGGGATCTTGGCAACCAGCGGAATTGCGAACCGCTGCGCCAGCTCCGCACCTGCCTGGCCGGGGAAGAGCGCTCCCGTGTGACCGCACGCGCCGCACGCATAGCCGCTCATGTTCTCGATCACCCCGAGGAGCCTCACTTTCGCCTGCAGGGCGCTGCGCATGGCGCGCTCAACCGAGCGAGCGGACTCCTCGGAGGGGATGGTGACTGCGAGCGCGCCGGCGAGGTCAGGGACCAGCTCGGCGAGGTCCTCGAGGCGGTCGGCGCCAGGCGCGAGGTCGACGAGGAGGAGATCGAGCGGGCCCCAGACGACGTCCGCGAGGAACTCGCGCAGCGCACCGGTCTCCAGCACCCCTCGCCACACAAACCGCTCGTGTCCCGGTTCATTCCAGCGGAGCGGCTGTCCCTCCTCGAGCAGGAGGTCCATGGAAAAGACTTTGAGCCCCTCGCGACCGAGCACCGGGTGCGCACCCTCCTCGTCCAGCCGCACCGGGCCGGTCGCGCCGAGCAACCGCGCTGCGGTGGGGCCCTTGAGGTCCGCGTCGAGGACACCGACGCCGCCCGTGAGCCGGCGGGCCAGGCCCAGCGCCAAGGCGGCGGTGACATAACTCTTCCCGACGCCGCCCTTGCCGCTCATGATCGCGATGACGCGTCCAATCCCGCTGAGCCGCGCCTGCACGCGCTCCCGCTGCGCCGCCACCTGCTCGCCCAGACGGGACGCGTCCTCACCCTCGACTTGGTGGTAGGTCCGGAACCTCACAGATCCCATCCGGCCCGGGCCAGCATCCAGAGATTCAGCATCACGACCACCAGGCCGGTGAGGTAGAACGAGGGGAGGATAGCAGCGCCCGGCGCCGCGAGGAACGCTCCCTTGATGAGAGTCGGGAGCCGGAGCGAGTGCACTGCCCATACCACTCGCGCGACCCAGGGCTTCTGCCACTTGAGCAACCCGAAGACGACTACCACCGCAATCCCCGCCCCCAGCAGCAGCCAGAGCCACGGCGGCCCGAGCCGCGTGGCGGGCAGGAGCCCGCGGCGCCACATCACGTATGCGGCGGCCTCGTAGAGGATCGCGACGTGAAGATACACGAACGCGGCCTGACGGAACTTGGCTTCGCGTCGGGGATCCCTCGCAATCTCTTCCACTCACGCCTCCTTCAAGAGCTTCGCTGGGCCTGCGACTACTCGCCGGGCCGCAGCGAGCCCGGAGCGGACTGCCCCGTCGATTCCTCCGCCATCGAAACCGCTGCCGGCGCACTCGATCCGCCCGAGCCGGTGCAGACTCCGGCGCACTCTCACGACCGCTTCCCGATGGCCGGCCAGATACCGCGGGAGCGCCGCCGGCCACGCGCGCACCCAGCTGGCGTCGGGCGGTCCTCTCAGGCCGAGGATGGGCGCCAGCGTTCGGTGGGCGCGCTCGCTCCAGCTCTGCTCGTTCTCCTCGATGGTTCCGGTCCCCGGGGTGAAAAAGGCGCGCAGGAGGCACTGGCCCGCCGGCGCGCGACCGGAGAATTTGGAGGAGGAGAAGCTGCAGGCACGCAGCCCTTCCGGTCCGGGTCCGTCGACCACAAAGCCTCCGGCATCGAGTGGATGGGCGACCGCACCCCGCGCGTAGGCGAGTGTCACCGTTACGGTAGACCCGTAGCAAATCTGCGCATTCAGCTCAGCCGTCCCGACCAGCGGTGCGAGCAGCGGCTCCGCGTGTCGGGGTGGCAGGGCGACGATCACCGCATCGGCCTCGAGGCTCTCGCCGTCGGCACAGTCGAGGCGCCACGCCGCGCCCTCTCCCCGCCGGCGCAGGCCGGTCACCAGCGCGCCAGCGCGGAGCTTGACGCGTCGGCTCAGCGTTTCGACCAGCGCATCGACTAGCTCGCCCATCCCTCCCGGGAGAGTCAGTAGTCCCCGGCCGACGTCTTCGGCGGCCAGCGGAATACCGAGCAGCTCCGCGGCTTCGCCTTCCCGAAGCTCCACCAGGCGGTCATGGCGCCACATGAACGCGCGTCGCGTCGCTTGAGCCAGCAACTCGGCATCGAGCCCTGCGCGGCGACAGAGCTCCGGCACCGCGCTGCTGCGCGCCACGAATCCCTCGGCTCCCAGCTCGATCACGAATCCATCGCGGCGCTCGGTTGCGACCTGGCCCCCGAACCGCCCGCTCGCCTCGAGCACGCTCACGGAGCACGACCCATTCGCCAGCTCCATGGCCGCGGTGAGTCCGGAGATCCCGCCTCCCACCACAGCGATCTGCATCAGTCCCAGCCGCGCTGTCGGGCGGTGCTGCGAACCAGGTCCTCCAACGCGTCGAGCAAGAGCGGACTCGCATTCAGTGACTCGGTGCGCTCGAGCCGCATTCCCCGGCTTGCCGCCAGCGCCTGATACTCCACATCCACGTCATACAGCACCTCGAGATGGTCGCTCACGAAGCCGATGGGGCAGAGCACCAGGTTCCGTTCCCCGCGTTCGGCGAGCTCTTCCAGAACTTGCCCGGCCTCGGGCCCCAGCCAGGGCTCCGCGGTACGGCCCGCGCTCTGGAACGCGAATTGGGCGCGCTCGCTCCCGCGCCCGAGCCGCGCGAGCACGCCGGCCATGCTGGCCTCCAACTGGGACGGGTAGGGATCGCCTTCCGCGAGAATGCGCTGGGGCAGGCTGTGCGCGGTGAAGAGGAGCGGCACCTCATCGCGGATCGAAGCATCGAAGCGCAGCAACGCCGCCCGGACTCGCTCCGTCACGGCATCGAGGAAACGTGGGTGATCGTACCACTCGCGCACCAGGGCGACTTCGAGGGGACCGCGACTCTCTTCGAGCGCGCGCTCGTACGCCCCGATGCTCATCCGTGAGTAATGCGGAGCGAGCGCGATCGCGACCACTCGGTCGCAGCCCGTGGCTCGGATCTCCGCCAAGACCTCCCGAATGTAGGGATGCCAATGGCGCATGCCCACAAACACGGAAGTCCCCTCTCCGAGGCGTTCCCGCAGCCCGGCCGCCTGCTCCCGAGTGCGCTCGAGCAGGGGGGAACGCCCCCCGATGCGGGCGTACCGCCGGCGCAGCTCCTCCACGATTCCGGGCGGCGTGGGCCGCCCGCCGCGCACGTCGCTCAGGTACGGCCCCACCTCATCGAGGCTCTGCGGCGCGCCGTAGGCGACCAGCAGGACGGCGGGTCG
>DASYPD010000103.1:0-7053 GCA_036007005.1 Gemmatimonadales bacterium | reverse complement strand
CGATCTGGCGGGTACGGCAATGATGGCAGAGCCGCCGGAGCAGCCGCTGGGCGATGATGCCGCGCAGCGCGGAGGCGATCTTGTAGGCCTCCATCCCCATGTCGACCAGCCGGGTCACGGTGTTCGGTGCGTCGTTGGTGTGCAGGGTCGACAGCACCAGGTGCCCCGTGAGCGACGCCTGCACCGCGATCTGCGCCGTCTCGGTGTCGCGGATTTCGCCGATCAGCACCACGTCGGGGTCCTGCCGCAGGATCGAGCGCAGCGCCGTCGCGAACGTGAGCCCCGCCTTCTCGTGGACTTGGACCTGCACGATGTTGGAGCCCAGCCGGTACTCCACCGGGTCCTCGACCGTGACGATGTTGACGCCCTCGCCCTGCACCTGGCGCAGCGCGGCATACAGAGTGGTCGTCTTCCCGGAGCCGGTCGGCCCGGTCACCAGCAGGATGCCCTCCTTGTTGTCGAGCAGCTTGGTGACCGTGGCGCGCTCTTCTTCCAGGAACCCCAGCGCGTCGAGCGAGAGAATGGTCGCCTTGGCATTGAGAATCCGGATCACCGCCTTCTCGCCCAGCGAAGCCGGCAGCGTCGAGACGCGGAGATCGACCGGGCTGCCATTCACCGCGACGCGGCAGCGGCCGTCCTGGGGCCGCAGCCGGTCGGCGATATCCATGCCCGACATGATCTTGATGCGGGACACCAGCGGCAGCCCGGCGGAGCGCGGAATCTTCATCACCTGGCGCAGCACGCCGTCGATGCGGTAACGGACGACCACCCCCCCTTCCGAGGGCTCTACGTGAATGTCGCTGGCGCGACAGGTGATCCCGTCGGCGATGAGCGTATCGACCAGCTTGATGATCGGCCGGGCTTGCGCCTCCTCGGCGCTGAACTTGTACTCCTCCGCCTCATCGCGGAGCTGGGTGACTTCATTCTCGCTGATCCCCGAAAGCAGCTTGGAGACCACGTCCTCGGGCCGGTAGAGCTCGTCGAGCTTCTCGCGAATCCTGCCGGGCGAAAGCAGGGCCAGGCGCACCTCTCGCCCGGTGACGAAGGCGAGCATCTTCTCGGCGTCCATGTCGAACGGATTGGCGGTCGCGATCTCCAGATACGAATCGGTGGTGCGGACCGGCAGGATCTGATACTTGCGCGACACCTGCTCGGGCACGGCCTCCAGGACATGCTGGTCGAGCATCCCCAGGTCCGCAATCGGCATGCGAAAGCGCTCCGCCACGGCCTGCAGGATCACCTCGTCGTTGAGAATGCGCCGGTCCACCAGCGCCTCCCAGAGCGAGCCGGCGTTCCCCGCGTCCCGGCGGAGCAGCACAAGCTGCTGCTCAGGCACCAGCGCAGAGACGGTTGGGACGAGCCACTCGTCAGTAAAGGCCATTGGTAGGGGCTAGGGACTAGGGGGCTAGGGACTAGGGAGCCAGGGTTAGGGTTCAAATCTAGTGGAGTGCGACTCTCAGTCGAACTAGCCCCCTAGTCCCTAGTCCCTCGTCCCTAGTCCCTACAGAATCGGCCACCACTCGGGGCTCACGTCGACAGTGAGCCGCAGTTTGGCGTCGGCCCCCCGCAGCGGCCGCGCCGCCTCGAAGCGAATCAAGCCATGCAGGATTTCCAGGGCGGCCCCGAGGACGGGCCTCGCGCCGTGGCTGCGCTTCCAGGGCAGCCCCGCCATCTCGCCGCCCGCCCAGCCGACCCCGAAAAAGGGAGCGAAGGTGGCCCGGTTTCCGGTCGTCGCAAAGGGTCCGAGTCCCACGGCGGGAGCAGGAATGTTCAGGCGCCACTCGAGCTGCCCGGTGAAAACCCGCCGCCCCCCGTACCCCCGGTAGACCTCCGAGGGCAGAGTACCGCGGCCGCCGATCGTGAAGCTGCGCGCCTTCGGCAGCCCCGGCGTCGCGAGCCCGGCGATAATGCGGAGCCGCAGGTGCCCGCCAGGGACGGGCACGCTGCCGTCGGAGCGGAAGCTGACGCGGAGATATTCGCTCTTGCCGGTACCGGCTTCGACGCCAAGCTGCGCCTTGAGGTCGGAGCGGTCGAGCGCTCCGCGCGCGGCGAGCGAGAAGACCCCGCGGGCCAGCAGGTAGCTGCCGCTGCCGAGCGCGGGGTTGTCCTGGTAGGCCTTGCGGAGCGGCCGCGCGGTCGTCTCGACCGAGCTGCTACTCTCGAGCCGGGTGGCGAGCTCGAGGCTCCAGCGGGGGTCGAAGCGGTGCTGCACCCCGAGCCCGAGCTCTTGGCCCAGCAGGTAGCTGCCGAGGTCGATCGCGGCTTCCTGGGCGAGGAAGGAGTTCACCACCCCGCTCACCACCGGCTCATCGCCGACGTCGCGGATGGTGCGGCGCGCCTCCAGGGTCCAGTCCGTCGAGCCGCGGGTTAGGCCACCGCTCACTCCGGCGGTGAGCCGGTGGTCGGAGAGCCCGTAGCCAAGCGTGCCGCGCGCCTGCCAGCCGCCATTGAAGTGGAATCCCAGCCCGAAGCCGACCGCCAGCCCCTGCACGCGGTTCACCCGGATCAGCTCGCTCAGCGCCGTCGTCCCGAAGCGGCGCCGCGGCAACCCTTCCAGCACCTGGCGCGACACCAGGTCCTGCGCGCGGGTCTTGAGCTCCTCGAACTGCCGCCGGTCGAAAGGATCCACCGAATCCACCGCGGCGCGCAGCGAGCGGGACCACGTGCTGGTGTCCCCCGGGTTGCGCAGCCCCCCGAACTCCGGCGCGACGCGGAGCTCGGGAGGCAGCGGCACTCCGAAGTCGTACTCCCCGAACTCCCATTTGCCGCTGATGATGTCGCGGAACGGATAGTCGAAGACCGAGGAGCGGCGGCGAATCTCGATCTGCTGGGCGTAGGGCAGCCACCACTTCCCTTCGAAGAGCGATTGCTCCAGCGTCACGCTGATGTCCTCGAGCTCCCGGCTGCGATACGCCGCGGGCGTGAAGCTGAACTGAAAGCGCACCAGGGCCGCGGTGCTGCGCTCGAGATAGAGGATGCCGACGACCAGCGGGCGTTGCGTGTTACGGGGCCGCACCTGTACCGCCAGCACCTCCAGCTCGCCGACTCCGGTGCGCAGCCGGAGCGTATCGCGGATGCCGAAGTCGTACTCGTCGAGCCCCTCGAGCGAGAGGGGGTGAATGGCGTCCCGCACCTCGTCGCCTTCGCCGATGCGGACCAGCGGCCCGAAATTGTTGGTGACCACGCCCAGATGATCGCGATGGTAGCTCATGCGGATCGGCAGGAAGTTCCCTTCGCGCCAGGCCACGATGCGCTGCTTGCTCAGCCCCGGCGCTTCCCAATACACTTCGACCTCCAGCTCGTCGGCCTGCGCCACGCGCGGCGGATCGGGAAAGCCGGGACCCCACTGCATCAGGTGTGTCACGAATCCGTGCGCCCGGGTGCGATAGGACCCTAACGCGGTATCGGAAGCCGGCGTTTCGCGCAGCAGGATCGCGCGCCGGATCAACCGCACGACCTCAGCGTCGTTCCAGCTCTGGGCCGCGAGCGGGCCCGGCCACAGCAGCAGAAGGGTGAGCAATGCGGAGCGCATGGGGATGGCAGCAATAAGCGGGACTCGGCGCACCGGAGCAAGCACGCTGCTGCTCCTCGCGGCCTGCGCCGCGCCGCGGGCGGCGGACTCGGGAAACCCGGCGAGCCCGGCCCCCCAGCCGCTGCCCGCCCGGCCGCTCGCGCAAGTCTTCATCCTCGAATCCGCGGGCGTGCAGCCCGACGATACCGCGCTCACGCTGGCGCCGGGTGGCCGCCGGGTCATCGTGCTGCGCCGCTCCGCTCCCGATTTCGGCTTGTTCGCGCGCATCGAGCTGGGAGACTCCACCCCGCAAGCGCCGGGCCGTGCCTCCGCGGCGTCGCTCAGCCTGAGGCCACGTCCCGGCGAGTACGCCCTCGACCTCCTCGTCCAGGGAACGGTCGGCGCGGGGGGAACGATTCTCTTCAGCTATGGCTCCCATTTCGTCGCTCCCGCGGGCGCGCGCGAGCGCTACGGCAGCGACATCTATTTCGAGCGCGAGCTCGCCATCGGCCGCCTGAGCGACAACGGCCAGGTGGTCTTTCTGCCGACCTCGCGTCCCGCCTCCGACATGCTGAGCGCGCCGCTGCCCGGACCGGGGCGCTATCTCGTCGCGGCGCCGCGCTGAGGCCGGGTGAGCGCACCCTGGCAGCTGGTGGCCGAGCCGAGCGGTGCGGTGTATCCGCTGCCTGAAGGCCGCGCCATCGTGGTGGGCCGTGCGCCCAGCTGCGACATCCAGCTCGAGCACGACACGATTTCCCGCCAGCACGCGGAGCTCCGCGCCCAGAGCCGGGGGGTTGCGCTGCGCGACCTGGGCAGCAGCAACGGCGTCCGGGTGAACGGAGAGCGAGTAACCCGGGCTGAGCTCGTACCCGGCGATCGCGTGGAGTTCGGCGAGCTCGCCTTCCAGTTGTCCGCCGCAGTCATTGCGAGGGCCGTAGGCCCGCAGCAATCCAACGAGGACCTCCCGGCCGGCACCCTGGTGCGCGCCATCGACGTCCGCACCGGCGGGGGCGCCCTCGCTCGGCTGCAGGCCGAGCGGCTCGAGCGCTTGCTCGCGCTCGCGCGCACCCTCTCCGGCGAAATCGAGACGGAGCACCTGTTGCGGACCGTGGTGGAGCAGGCCGCCGCCCTGCTGCCAGCCGACCGGGTGGCGTTGCTGCTCGGCGAGACCGCAGGCGAGCTCCGGCTGGTGCACTCCCGCAACCGGCTGGGCACGGCGGCCGTCGTCGTGCCCCGCAGCATTGCAGAGCGCGCGCTGGCGGAAAGGAATCCCATTGTCACCGAGAACGCCCTGGGAGATGCGCGCTTTCAAAGCGGGTCGGTGGTGAGCGGCCAGGTCCGCGCCGCGCTGTGTGTGCCCCTGCTGACGGACCAGGAGCGGGCGCTGGGCGTCCTCTACGTCGATTCGCTGTCGAGCCGGACGCCGTTCTCGGAGCAGGACGCCGCGCTCTGCTATGCGTTCGGCGGGCTTGCGGCGGTCAGCATCGCGAAGGCCTACTACGCCGACGCGGCTCGGCGCGACGCGCTGGCCCGCGCCAACCTCGAGCGGTTTTTTGCCCCCGACATCGCGGCGCGGGTCGCGGCCCATCCCGGCGAGCTGCGCCCCGGGGGCGAGCGCCGTCCCGTGACGGTGCTGATGAGCGACGTGCGCGGTTTCATGGGCCTCGCGGAAAGCCTGCCCCCCGAGGCGGTCGCCGAGCAGCTCTCGGAGTATTTCGCGGCGATGGTCGAGCTCGTCTTCGCGCACGGCGGCACGCTGGACAAATTCATCGGCGACGCTTTGCTCGCGGTCTGGGGCGCCCCGCTCGCCGCGGCCGACGATGCCGACCGCGCAGTAGCGGCGGCACGCGCCATGCAGTCCGAAGTGGTGGCCCTCAACGCGCGCTGGAGCACGAGCGGAAAGCCCGAGCTCGGTGTCGGCATCGGGCTGCACTACGGCGAGGCGTTCACCGGCACCATCGGGAGTCCCCGACGGCTCGAGTACACGGTGATCGGCGACGTGGTGAACGTTGCGGCGCGGCTCTGCAAGGAGGCGGCAGCGGGCGAGATCGTGCTCAGTGCGCAGGTCCGCGCGAACCTGACGTTGCCCGTGGCGCTGACGGGGGAACCCCTGCTCCTGCGGGGACGCGCGGAACCGGTGCTGGTCTATCGAATGGAGCGTGAACGGTGAACGGTCAAAGATCGAGGGGAACTGCGCTGCTCTTGGGATTCTGTCTCCTGGCGGGCGGCTGTGCGAAGCAGGCTGCCGAACCTCCCCGGAAGCCGCTTTCCGCGCGGGCGAGGGAGAGCGCCGTGGCGGAATCGGGTTTGCCGGGCGCGACGGGGATCAGAAGCGCGTTGCGGGTGAGTGACAGCGCGGACGCGCGACGACGCCTCGAGGACTCGATTGCGAGAGCGGTGCCCTAGCTGCGTGAACGCTCACGCGATGTCAAAGCGATACTCCCAGCCGGCGCGGGCCAGCAGGTCGAGCACCAGGCGCACCGGCAGCCCCATCACGCTGAAGAAGTCACCTTCGATCCGCTCCACCAGCGCCGCACCGTAGCCCTGGATGCCATAGCCGCCCGCCTTGTCGAGCGGCTCGCCGGTGGCGACGTAGGCGCGCAGGAAGGCATCGTCCAGCGCGCGGAAGTACTCCGCCGTGGTGTCGGCGGCTTCGTGCTCGATGCCGTCCGCCAGGAGACAAATCGCGGTGACCACTTCATGGCGTCGCCCGGCCAGTCGCTGCAGCATGCGGAACGCGTCCTCCGCGCCGGCCGGCTTTTCCAGCACCTTGTCATCCACCACCACGATCGTGTCGGCGCCGAGGACCCAGGCGCCCGGGACGGCGCGGGCCTTGTCGCGCGCGAGCCGGCGGGCATAAGCGGCCGGTGCCTCCCGGGGGAGCCGGAGTTCCTGAACGTCCGCGTGCGCCACCACGAAGGGCAGGCCCAGCATCTCGAGCAGCTGGCGGCGCCGGGGAGAGCGCGAGGCCAGCACCAGCGGATGAACGGTCACGTGGATCGCTCGAGGATCAGGGTCACCGGCCCCTCGTTCACCAGCTCGACCTGCATCAGGGCGCCGAACTCTCCCGTGGCAATGGAGACCCCGCGAGCCGCGAGCTCCGCGCAAAAGTGCTCATAAAGCGGAATGGCCACCTCGGGGCGGGCGGCGTCGATGAAGGAGGGGCGCCTGCCCTTGGCCGCATCGCCGTACAGCGTGAACTGGCTCACCACCAGGATCGCGCCCGCGACATCGGCGAGCGCAAGATTCAGCTTGCCCTCCGCGTCACCGAATACGCGGAGCCCGACGATTTTCTCGGCCATCCACTCCACTGTCGCCGCCGTATCGGAGTGGGTAAAGCCGACCAGCAAGCAGTAACCGCGCTCGATCCGGCTCACCTGCTTGCCCTCGATGCTGACCGAGGCTCGGCTCACTCGCTGGAGGACGATCTTCATAGGGAGCTAGGGGGCTAGGGAGCTGGGGAGCTAGGGAATTACATGTAAGGCACGGTACCCCGAATGAAAAGGGGTGACCGTCCGGCCACCCCCTAGCCCCTAGCTCCC
>DASYPD010000102.1:0-6232 GCA_036007005.1 Gemmatimonadales bacterium | reverse complement strand
CGGCGTGCGTGGGAGCAGCTCGACTTTTTCTACAAGAAGGGACTCGGCTACGCCAACGAGATGGGGCTCCGGCCCCAGACGCTATACGGGCTCGCCGATTCGCCCATCGGCCTGGCGGCGTGGATGATCGATCACAACGCGCGCAGCGAGGAGCTCATCGTGCGCGTCTTCGACGGAGCGACCGAGGGCCTGTCGCGCGACGACATCCTCGACAACCTCACGCTGTACTGGCTGACCAACACGGCGGTGTCTTCGGCGCGGCTCTATTACAGCACCCGGCAGATGGCGGGCAAGGGCGGTTTCTTCGACGCCCGCGGCGTTCAGCTCCCCGTTGCGGTGATGGCGTATCCGGACGAGATCTATCAGGCCCCTGAGAGCTGGGCCAAGCGCGCGTACCCCAAGCTGCTTCGCTACACCCGACTTCCCAAAGGCGGGCACTCCGCGGCTTGGGAGCAGCCGGAGACGTTCGTGACCGAGCTGCGGGCGGGGTTCAAGTCGTTGCGGAGCTGAGATAAACGTGGTGACGACCATAAGAACCGAAGCGGCATCGCTGCGATGATCACGGTCGAGCCGCGGTGAAGGAAGTCGACGGTTATTGAACCCCGAGCCGACGCCCAACGGTACCAGCATCATCGCGCCGAGCACCAGCATGTCGTTGTCCATCGTTCCTTCCAGGTGTATCGGTATTCCGAGAGGAACAGGCCCGTGCTAGCTTCGCGGCGTGGAAGCGTCCCCGCTCACCACCCGCCCCACGGCTTGGGCGCCCCTCGGCTTCCGGGTCTACCGCCTGCTCTGGCTCGCGGTGCTTGTCAGCAACCTGGGCACCTGGATGCAGCTCGTCGGCGCCCAATGGCTCCTGGTCAACCTGCCCCACGCCGCCACCCTCGTCGCGCTGGTCCAGACGGCCGATACCCTGCCCGATCTGCTGCTGGCGCTGCCGGGCGGTGCCTTGGCCGACATCTTCGACCGGCGCCGGTTCCTGATCGGACTGCAGTGGTTCCAGATCGCCGTGGGCGCCGGGCTCACCGTGCTCACGCTCGCCGGGCAGATGACCCCGCCGCTCCTGCTCGGCTTCACCTTTCTGCTCGGCGCGGCCGGGGCGATCGAGACCCCCGCCTACCAGGCGCTCATTCCCGAGCTGGTCCCCCGCGAGCAGATCGCCGCAGCCGCGGCGCTCGGCGGCGTGAATATCAACCTCGCGCGCGCCATCGGGCCCGCGCTTGCCGGGTTACTCATCGCCCGGCTCGGCGTCGGCTGGGTGTTCGCGCTCAACACGATCAGTTTCGTCTTCATTCCGGTCGTGCTGCTCGGCTGGCGCCGCCAGCTCATTGCGGGCGCCGAAGCTCCCGAGCGCTTTCTGCCGGCGCTCCGGGCCGGTGGGCGCTACGTGCGCCACGATCCCGTCAGCCGCCGCATTCTGCTCCGGCTGGGACTCTTTATCGCACCGGCGACCGCGATCTGGGCGCTGTTGCCGCTCCTGGCCACTCAGCGGCTCCATATGTCGGCGGGCGGGTATGGCCTCCTCTTGGGCGGACTCGGTGCGGGCGCGATCCTCGGCGCGCTCGTTCTGCCCTCGCTCAGCATGCGGCTCACCCCCAACCCGATGCTGTTCGTGGCAGCCGCAGCCTACGCCGTCGCCACCATCGCCGTCGTGCTGGTGCAGAGACCCCTACTCGCCTTCCTGGCACTGCTTCCCGCAGGCGCCGCGTGGATGGCGGTGATCTCGAGCAGCAACGCCGAGATGCAGCTCTTCCTCCCGCAGTGGGTGCGGGCGCGCGGCCTCGCCACCTATCAGATGGTGCTCTTCGGCTCCCAGGCGCTGGGAGCAATCGCGTGGGGAGTGCTGGCACAGTACGCCGGCCTGCCGATCGCGTTCCTGGTCGCCGCCGCGCTGTTGTTCGCAGGGGCGGCGACGCTCGGCACCTGGCCGCTGCTCGATACGCGGGGGCTCGACCGTGCGCCGTCGCTGCACTGGCCCGAGCCGAACCTCACTTTCGAGCCCGCGCCGGAGACGCCGGTGGCCGTCGCGACCATGTATACGGTGGCGCCGGACCTGGAGACGCGCTTCCTCGCGGCGATGCAGGAGATCCGGCTGTCACGCCTGCGCACCGGCGCGATCGGCTGGCGACTCTATCGTGAGGGGGAGACGGCAAGGGTCTTCGTCGAGACCTATTTCGTGGCGACCTGGGAGGAGCACCTGCGGCAGCACCACGGCCGGCTCACCGGCGCGGACGCGGTGATCGATCGGAGGGCCCGCGAGCTGTCGGACCCGAAGCCCTCGTCCAAGCACTGGTTCCTGGCCGAGCCCGAGTTTCGCCGCGCGGGCGACGACTCGGCCAAGGACCTGACAGTATCTTGATTCGCCGGACTGACGGGCGTCGCGGAATTGACGCCGCTCAGCAGCAGCCGATTCCTCACGCCCGGCGGCATTCCCATCATCGAGTTCCTGCTGTTGATGGTCCCTCGGAGGAGCTCCGCGAGCTCGTGGAAGGCCAGCCGCCCGCGGTCTTCCACAAGGTGCCGGCCTGGGCGCCGACTCCCGCGGAGCTGAGCGCGCTCGCGGGAGCCTACAGCAGTCCGGAGCTGCTAACGACCGACACCTTGGTCCTGCGGGATACCATTCTGGTAATCCAGACGCCGAGGCTGGGAGAGTTCAACCTGCAGCCAACCTTCGTGGACGGCTTCCTGGGAACCGGCGGTGTGGGTACGGTGCGCTTCTTTCGCGACGCGAAGGGCGCCATCACCGGTTTCACGGTGAACAGCGGCGGGGTGCGGAGTCTGCGCTTCGATCGGGTGCGCCCCAGCGGTAAGCGGTAGCACTCCTAGTCCCGGGGGCGGGGAGTGGGGGCAAGGCGTTGCGGGCGATCGTTCTCCCATCGTAATATCCTTGCGATGAAGGGTACCTGCGGCACGCTGCTCAGCTTCCTCGTCTTCGCCGCCTGCGGGGGACGGTCGGCCAGTTCCGGACCCATCGAGGCAGCCCCCTCCCCTGTGACGGCAACTGAGTCGGGCCCGCTCGTCCTGCCCATCAAAGTCGGTCCCAGCTCCACAGCTGCCATCGCCCAGGCCCAGGCCGACAGCGTCCGATATCCCTACACTGCGGCCGACCTCCATTTCATGGCCGGGATGATCAGCCACCATGCGCAGGCGATCGCGATGGCCCGCTGGGCGCCGAGCCACGGCGCCAGTCCGTCCGTCCGCACGCTCTGCGAGCGGATCATCAACGCCCAGACGGACGAGATCATCAACCTGCAGCGCTGGCTGGCCGACCGGCGCCAGCCCATTCCGGAGCCGGATCCCAACGGCATGCTGATGGCGATGGGGGGCATGGATCACCGGATGCTGATGCCGGGAATGCTCAGCGAAGCCCAGATGAAACAGCTCGATGCGGCGCGGGGAACCGAGTTCGACCGGCTGTTTCTGATCTTCATGATCCAGCATCACCAGGGCGCCATCGCCATGGTGCAGGAGCTGTTCGGCAGTTACGGCGCCGCCCAGGACCTGCTCGTCTTCAAGTTCGCTTCCGACGCCAACATCGATCAAACCACCGAGATCACCCGGATGGAGAAGCTGCTTGGCGCGCTTCTCCTTACTTCGCCACAATAGAGGAATCAGTCATGCGATCCCTGCGGCAGGCTCTGGCATATTCACTCGTGTTCGCGGCGGCGTGCGCCCACACGACCGGTACTAACCCGCCGTCGCCGAGCCGGGACCCCCGCGTCGGCCTGCGTGCCGGCCTGATGGACGCGGGTGAGGCGACCTGGAACCTGCGCGTCCTCTCCAAGACACCGCCGTCGGGGAAATTCCTGGGCAGCACCAATTCCGATATGGCGTTCACCGGGAAGTACGTCATCCAGGGGAATTACAACGGCTACCAGATCTGGGACATCAGCAATCCCCGCGCGCCAGTGCTCCTGGTGGGGAACTACTGTCCCGCGTCCCAGAGCGACGTCTCGGTCTACCAGAACCTGCTGTTCGTCTCGGCCGAGGGGAATTCCGGGCGGATCGACTGCAGCGACCAGGGCGTGAAGGACACGGTCAGTCTGGAGCGGATCCGCGGGATCCGGATCTTCGACATCAGCGACATCACGCACCCGAAGAACATCACCAACGTACAGACCTGTCGGGGCTCCCACACCCACTCGGTGCTGGTGGACCCCAAGGATCCCGAGAACGTCTACGTCTACGTCTCCGGCTCGGCGGGGATCCGCTCTCCGAGTGAAATGGCTGGCTGCCTGGCCAATGCCGACGATCCTAACACGGCGCGCTTCCGCATCGAGGTGATCAAGGTCCCGCTCGCCCACCCCGAGCAGGCGGCGATCGTGAGCTCGCCGCGCATCTTCCAGGAGCTGGCCACCGTGCGCTCCCACGGCCTCGCTCCCGACGACATCACGGCGATCGCCGAGGCGAAGGCCAAGGGCGGATTCGTGGTGACGTTCTTCGGCCAGGAGACGATCCTGCCCGGCGGATTCATCCAGCCGCTGCTCGACAGCATCGCCAAGAGCCACGACCGCACCACTCCAACGGCGGCCGACAGCACCGAGCTCCACGCGGGCCTGCCCGCGTATATCGCCCGGCGGTTCGGGGCACCGCAGACGCCCAACCCGAATCGCCCGGGCGTGACGAGCTGCCATGACATCACGCTTTATCCCGGGATCGGGATGGCCGGCGGAGCGTGCGAGGGCTATGGGCTGCTGATCGACATCAAGGATCCCGCGCATCCGGCGCGCCTCTACGCCGTCTCCGATACCAACTTCTCCTACTGGCACTCCGCGACCTTCAACAACGACGGGACCAAGCTGCTTTTCTCCGACGAGTGGGGCGGCGGCGGCGCGCCCAAGTGCCGGGCCTCCGATCCCAGAGAGTGGGGCGCCGACGCGATCTTCACGGTCGAAGGCGGCAACACCCTCAAGTTCCAGGGCTACTACAAGCTGCCCGCGCCGCAGACACCGCAGGAAAACTGCGTCGCCCACAACGGCTCCCTGATTCCGATTCCGGGCCGCGACGTGATGGTGCAGGCCTGGTACCAGGGCGGCGTCTCGGTCTTCGACTTCACCGATCCGGCGCATGCCAAGGAGATCGCCTTCTTCGACCGCGGCCCCGTGGATTCTACCCGCATGATGGGAGCCGGCTCGTGGTCTACCTACTGGTACAACGGCGTGATCGTGAGCTCGGAGATCGCCCGCGGCCTCGACATCATGGAGCTCACCCCGAGCGCGTACCTCTCGCAGAACGAGATCGACGCGGCGAAGTCGGTGCACTACGACTATCTGAACACGCAGGGTCAGCCCAGGATGGTCTGGCCGGCGAGCTTCGCGCTGGCGCGGGCCTATCTCGATCAGCTCGAGCGGTCGAAGGGACTGTCGGGCGGGGAGCTCGAGCGCGCGCGGAAAACCCTCCGCAGCGCCGAAAAGCAGACGGGGGCGAACCGGCAGGATGCGCTCACCAAGCTGGCCGCCCAGCTGGACGCGGACGCGGCGGGGGCGCCGGACGCCGCCAAGGTGAAGCTGGCCGCAGCGGCAGTGCGAGAGCTAGCCACCAAGTAGGTCCCTCCTCCAACATGCCGGGGGCGGGGATCGAACCCGCAAGGGATTGCTCCCAAGGGATTTTAAGTCCCTTGCGTTTGCCAATTTCGCCACCCCGGCGGGGAGCGCTCGAAAGATACTGAGACTGGCATTGCAGGCGCCGATCCGCGAATTTCCGGCGCCATGCCTTTGCCCCGGCCGCGCTTCGCGCTCTTCCTCTGCTGGTTGCTCGCGGCCGCTCCCTTTCCCCTCGCGGCTCAGCTGGCGCCGCTCACCGTCCCCAAGGGCCTCATCCGGATCGATATCGGCGGGCGGTTCGATAACTGGGACAAGATGTATTTCGGCGGGGTGAAGCGCGATGCGGCAGGCGATTTCATCCGCGATCCGGCCACCGGCGCCTGGCTGCCCTCCCTCGGCGAGACGGAGCAGCGACTGCGTGCCGTGACCGGCGTGCAGGCCCTCTCCCTTTCGCTCGGCAAGACCTCCGCGAACATGCTGGTGAACGTGGGCACCGAGAGCATCGGAGCGGCTTATGGCTTGACCTCGCGGCTCACGCTGTTCGGCACGGTGCCGCTGGTGCGGGTGCGGGTCCAGGAAGTCTTCAGCGTCGATTCGACCACCGCCACCGCGGGGTTCAATCCGGCGCATCCCGTGTTCGGTTCCGGAACGAGCGGTTTTCTCACTCAGTTGCAAATCGCCCTCGGGGC
>DASYPD010000101.1:0-6465 GCA_036007005.1 Gemmatimonadales bacterium | reverse complement strand
TCCAGCGGGTCATGGAGATCCTCGCACGGCGCAAGAAGAACAACCCCGTGCTGATCGGGGAGCCCGGCGTCGGCAAGACCGCCATCGTCGAAGGTCTCGCGCTGCTCATCGCCAGCGGGCAGTGTCCCGACGTGCTGCGCGATCATCGGGTGCTGTCCCTCGATATGGCCGCGGTCATCGCCGGCACCAAGTATCGGGGCCAGTTCGAGGAGCGCCTCAAGGCGGTCATGAACGAGATCGCGCAAAGCAAAGCCGTCGTTCTCTTCATCGACGAGCTGCACACCCTTGTGGGTGCCGGCGCGGCCGAAGGCGCCATCGATGCTTCCAACATGCTGAAACCCGCATTGGCGCGCGGCGAGCTGCAGTGCGTCGGCGCCTCCACGCTCAACGAGTACCGCAAGTACATCGAGAAGGACGGCGCGCTCGAGCGGCGCTTCCAGGCGGTGATCGTCGATCCCCCCACGGTCGAGGAGACCATCGACATTCTGCGCGGGCTCCGCAAGAAGTACGAGGACCACCATCGCGTCTCGATTCCCGATCCCTCGCTGCGCGCGGCGGCCGAGCTCTCCGATCGCTACATCACCGACCGCTTCCTGCCCGATAAGGCGATCGACGTTATCGACGAGGCCGGCGCCCGGGCCCGGCTCGCCTCCCAGGCGCCCCCCGCCGAGATCGCGGCGCTCAAGGGCGATCTGGACAAGGTGAACAACGAGAAGGAAGCCGCCGTCCGCGATCAGAACTTCGAGCGCGCGGCCGCGCTGCGCGACAGCGAGCGCGAGCTGCAGAATCGGATCCGGCTCCGCCAGGAAGAGTGGGAGAAGGAGCGGCAGACCAAGCGCCCCACCATCGACGAAGAGGCAGTGGCGTTCATCGTCTCGCGCTGGACCGGCATTCCGCTCACCCGGCTGCAAGAGGCCGAGACCGCGCGCCTGCTCCGCATGGAAGAGGAAGTGCACCTGTCGGTGATCGGACAGGACGAGGCGATCACCGCCGTGGCGCGGGCCATCCGGCGCAGCCGCGCGGGCCTCAAAGATCCCAACCGGCCGATCGGCTCCTTCATTTTCAGCGGACCCACCGGGGTGGGGAAGACCGAGCTGGCGCGCGCGCTCGCCAAGTTCCTCTTTGCCGATCCGCAGGCGCTGATCCGTGTCGATATGTCGGAGTACATGGAGAAGTTTTCGGTCTCCCGGCTGATCGGCGCGCCGCCCGGCTATGTGGGCTACGAGGACAGCGGCACCCTCACCAAGGCGGTGCGCCGCAAGCCGTATTCCGTGGTGCTGCTCGACGAGATCGAGAAGGCGCACCCCGACGTCTTCAATATTCTGCTGCAGGTGCTCGATGAAGGCCACCTGACCGACAATTACGGCCGGGTGATCGACTTCAAGAACACCGTCGTGATCATGACCTCGAACGTCGGCGCGCGCGACATCATGCACTCGAAGGCGCTCGGATTCCACACCGGCGATCGCGCCAATACCTTCGCGAAGATCGCCGAGACCGTGAAAGACGAGATCTCCAAGGTCTTCAACCCCGAGTTCCTCAACCGGCTGGACGACGTGATCGTCTTCCATCCGCTCGACAAGGACCACATCGCCCAAATCGTCGCCGTGCTGGTGAGGGACGTGCAGCGCCGCATCGGCGATGAGGTCAAACTCACCCCGGCGGCGACCGAGTTCCTGGTCAAGCATGGCTACGACCAGACCTACGGCGCCCGGCCGCTCAAGCGGGCCATCCAGCGCTACATCGAGGATCCGCTGAGCGAAAAGATTCTCACCGGCGAATTCGTTCGGGGCGACGAAATCGAAGTGGACGTCGCGCCCGAGGGAGACAAGCTGACGTTCCGCGCCCTCACGGGCTCGCGGGCGTAACGGCAGGATTCAGGAGTTAGGAATCAGGGCTGAGAGCCCTGACCCCTGAATCCTGAATCCTGAATCCTTTCCCGATGCGTCCCCGCTTCCGCTCCGGTTCCCTCGCCGCCGCGCTCCTGCTCGGAGCGAGCCGCGCTCTGGCTCAGGACCTCACCAACCCCCTGGTGGACAGTCTCGCCGTCGTCGGGGCGGTGCGCAACACCCCTCAGCAGGTCCTCGCTGTCGCCAGTATCCAGCGGAATCAGCCCGTCACCTATCGTATCGTGCAGCGTGCCATCCAGAACCTCTTCGCCACGGGGCAATTCGACGATGTGCGGGTCGAGCAGCGCCAGGAGGGCGGCAAGCTGACGCTCCTGCTGCTGCTCAGGGAGCGGCCCTTGCTGCAGAAGTGGACCTTGAAGGGCGTCGGGGACCAGGACCTGGGAATGGTGCGGCGAAAGGTCAATCTGGCGGAGGGGCGCCCGCTCGATCGCGCCGCGCTGGCGCGCTCCCGCCACGCCATCGATTCGGTGTACCGCAAGCGCGGCTACTACGCCGTCCAGGTCAAGGTCACCGAGCTCCCGCAGGACAACAACGAGGTCCGCCTCGTGCTCGAGGTGAATCCTGGCCCGCGCGTCGTGGTGAGCCAGGTGGAGATCGAGGGGAACACCCATTTCAAGGATCAGGACGTCGTCAAGGGCATGGCCACCCGGCCCGAAGGGTTCTGGTGGTTCCGCAAGGGCGACTACAGCGAGGAAAAAGTCGAGGACGACCTGCGCAACACCATTCCCAACTGGTACGCCGACCACGGCCACATCGATCTGCGCATCCTGAGCGATACCCTCATCGCCGACAGCGTGCCCGGCAAGGCGATCGTGCGGGTCAAGCTCGATGAGGGCGACGCGTATCAGGTGGGGCGCTTCGAGCTGTCGGGGAACCGGCGCTTTTCGGTGGAGGAGCTCAGCGGCTATTTCCCCTTCGGCAAGGAAGTGCTCGCGGGGAACGGCAAGGAGATCCGCGAGCCGTTCAGCCGCACTGCCTGGAGTGCGGCCACCGACAAGCTCAGCAATCTGTACCAGAACAACGGCTACATCTATTCCAGCGTCGCGCCCGAGGAAACCCGGCGCACCGCGCCCGACAGCACCCATTTCGTCGATCTCAAGTGGAATATCCGGGAGGGCCAGCCCGCCACCATCAACCGCATCATCATTCTCGGCAACGACGTCACCCACGAGCGGGTGATTCGCGAAGCGATCGTGATGCTGCCCGGCCAGACCTTCAACCGCGATGCTTTGATCCGCTCCTATCAGAATATCTCCAACCTGAATTTCTTCCAGCAGCCCCTGCCCGCTCCCGATGTGCAGGAGGCCGAGAACGGTGTCGACGTGGACGTCACCTTCCGGGTCACCGAGAAGCGGACCGGCAACATCAACTTCGGGGCCTCGGTGGGCCAGGGCGTGGGAATCGGGGGCTTTGTCGGTCTGGAGGAGCCGAACCTGTTCGGCAAGGCCAAGCGCGGCAGGCTGCAATGGCAGTTCGGGCGCAACATCAACGATTTCAACCTGACGTTCACCGATCCCGCCGTGCTGGAAAGCCGTACTTCTGCCACGATCTCCCTCTTCAACTCCCGGCGCCGCTACACCATCGGGGATCTGGGCCGCCAGCGCCAGCGCGGCTTCCAGACCCAGCTCGGCTTCCCGCTGCTCGGCTCGCGCTACACCCGGATCTTCGCGTCCTGGGGCCTGCAGCAGATCCGCTACAGTGATGCCGCCGCCGACTTGAGCGTGTTCCGCTGCGACAACTGCACCCGCTCCTCCGTGGGCCTGAGCCTCGCGCGCGACACCCGCATCGGGCTTCCCTTCGCGATCGGCGGCTCCTCGGTCACCATCGGGACCGAGCAGAATGGCGGTGTTCTCGGGGGCACCGGCAACTACCAGAAGATCGATATCGAAGGCCGCTGGTATACACCCCTCGGGCGGGCCGGCGGCACCGACCAGTTCGGCGGCGGGATCCAGTTCACTCTCGGCCTCACCGCGAAATCGGGCTTCGTCATCGGGAACACCGGGCCCTTCTATACCGAGCTGTATTCGATGGGCGGAGTGCAATACGGGATTCCGCTGCGCGGCTACCAGGAATTCGCGATTACGCCCGAGGGGTTTGATCCGCAAGCCGGTGGCACCCAGGCGAAGCCCGGATCGTTCGGCAAGTCCTATGCGGCGTTCACCGTCGAGGCGGGCGCACGGGTCAGCCAGGCAATCTACCTGAACGTGTTCACCGATGCCGGCAACGTGTACCGCCGGGCGCGCGAGTACAATCCGACCCGCTTGTTCCGCAGCATCGGCGCGGGAGTCGCGGTCATTTCCCCGCTCGGGCCCATCGGCCTGGATCTGGGCTACGGGCTGGACAAGACCGATTTGTTGGGCAGACCCAAGCCCGGCTGGCAGCTGCACTTCCGGCTGGGCAATTTCTTCTGAGCCGTTGACTCAGACCATTTCGAGGAGGAACCTGGCAATGACCGTCGTCGTGCGGAGGCTCGCCGCGGGCCTCATTCTCATTACTCTGGCCGCTGCCCGGCCAGCGGCCGCGCAACAACCCTCGCCGCCGCCGGCCTCGGGTGCGGGCAGCATCCGCATCGCCTTCGTCCGAGCGCGTGCGGTGCTGACCGGTATGCCCGGCTACGCCGCGGCCGAGAGCCTCTACAGCAAGGAGGCCGCGAAGGCGCAGGGTGAAGCGGACCGGATGCAGGCCGCCTGGGACTCCACCATCGCCACCTATAATCAATCCTCCGCGATGCTTTCGGCTTCCGCCAAAGCCGCCCGCGAGAAGACGCTGAAAGCCCAGGGCGACAGCCTGCAGGCCAAGCTCCAGACGATCAAGGACCGCGTCGACGCCCGGGAACGTGAGCTGCTGAGCCCGATGCAGACCCGGCTCCAGGCGATCATCGACGGCGTCCGGGCCGAAGGAAACTTCGCGGCGGTCATCGATCTCGATAATCCCTACTCGCAGAACATCGTATCCTATGACAAATCGCTGGACATCACCGAGCGGGTGGTGCGACGGCTGCTGCAAAGCGACTGAGCGTGCCTCCCGCTCGAGCGCCGGTGCCGCTCACCGCACGCGCGGCCGCCGAGCTGGTGGGTGGCCGCCTGGTGGGCGAAGGCGACCGGATGCTCACCGCCGTCGGTTCCCTCGAGGGGGCCGACGGCGAAACGCTTTCCCTGCTGGCGTCCGGTCGCTATCTCGCGGCGTTTCGCAGCTCTCGCGCCGGCGCGGTGTTCGTGCGTGCCGCCGATGCCGAAGCCCCCGCGGGGCCTCCGGTGCGCATCGTGGTCGAGGACCCGCAGGCCGCGATGGCACGCGTCCTCCCCACCATGTTTCCCGCGGCGAGCGCTCGCGGCATCCATCCCACCGCGCGACTGGGTCCCGGCGCGCGTCTGGGAGGGGCCGTGAGTATCGGTCCCTATACGGTGCTGGGCGCCGACGTCATTCTGGGTGAGAGGGTGAGCCTTGGCGCGGGAGTCGTGCTCGAGGACGGGGTCAGTGTGGGCGATGATTCCGAGCTCGGGGCACACGTCGTCTGTTACCGCGGGACCAGACTGGGCTCCCGCTGCGTGATCAAGCCGGGCGCGGTGCTCGGAGGACCCGGCTTCGGCTACCTTGCGGGCCGCCGCGCTCCGGAGCGGATCCCGCACGTGGGGGGCTGCGTCCTGGGAGATGCCGTCGAGGTGGGCTCCAATAGCTGTGTCGATCGCGGCAGCATCGAGGATACCGTCATCGGAGCAGGCAGCAAACTGGATAATGTCGTGCACGTGGGACACAACGCCCGGCTCGGCGCGCGCTGCCTCGTCATGGGAGGCGCCGTTATAGCGGGAAGCGCGGATATCGGTGACGACGTCGTCATCGCCGGGCACGCCGCGGTGGGAGGACACTTCCGGGTCGGCCACCGCGCACGGATCGGAGCGAAGTCCGGCGTGATCTCCGCCGTGGGCGACGACACCGATGTAAGCGGCTTTCCAGCCCGCCCGCACCGGGAGTTCCTGAGGGCGCAGGCTGCGCTGTACCGGTTGGCCCGGATCGTGGACCGGCTGGAGCAACTCGTGGACGATGGCGGCGGCCGTTAGGCGGACCATCGCGAAGGAAGCGGCGCTCTCGGGCATCGGCCTGCACACCGGCATCCGCACTCGGGTGAGCTGTCGCCCGGGCCGCTCCGAGCAGGGCATCGTTTTTCGGCGAACCGATCTGCCGGGCGCGCCCGAGATCCGCGCCCAGGTGAGCGAGGTCAGCGAGACCGCGCGCCGGACCGTGCTCGGCCACGGCCCGGCGGCCATTCACACAGTTGAGCACCTGCTCGCCTCGGTTGCGGCGCTCGAGCTCGATGATCTGCTGATCGAGCTGGACGGACCCGAGCCTCCGATCCTGGACGGCTCCTTCGCGCCATACCTCGATCTGCTCGAAGGGGCGGGAACGGAGACACTGGCTGGGACACCGGCGCAGTTTCGGATTTGCCAACCGTTCACGCTGAGGACCGGTGACGCGTCTTACCAGGTGTCGCCCGCGGCCGGACTCCGGCTGACGACCACGATCGAGTGGAAGCATCCGCTGATCGGCCGGCAGACGG
>DASYPD010000100.1:0-8049 GCA_036007005.1 Gemmatimonadales bacterium | reverse complement strand
GCAATACCTGCCCAGCGACATCCCCGCGCTGGTGCGTCCGATCCTGGCGAACGAGGCGGATATCGTCACCGGGACGAAGCAGGGCAAGTACGAGAAGCGGCTGGTGAGCGGAGTCTATAACGCGCTCTGCCGCCGCCTTTTCGGCGTCAAGGTCGAGGATCTCAACTCGGTGAAGGCGTGGCGCGCGGAGATCATGCGCGGCATGCCGATGCGGCCCGACTGGCACCGCTACATGGTGGTGATCGCCGCGGCTGACGGCTGGCGGCTGACTTCCTGCCCGGTGCCGCTCTACCCGCGCCGGGCCGGAATGTCGAAGTTCAGCTGGCGGCGCATTCCGATCGGCGTGCTGGATCTCCTCTCGGTCTGGTTCCAGCTGCGCTTCGGGCGCAAACCGATGCTCTTCTTCGGGGTGCTCGGGGCCGTCCTGTTTTCCGTCGGGCTGCTCGCTGGGATCGTGGCGCTGGTGCTGCGCTTCGGCTACGGCATCGGGTTCCGCCCGCTGCTCAACCTGGTCGAGACGATGGTGATCAGCGGGATCGCGCTGTTCGGCTTCGGCTTCGTGGGCGAGCTGATCGCCAGTTTCAGCGAGGAGATGCGCGAGCTGGCGCGGAAGGCCGACCACTAGAGGTGGTCGTGGTCTTCCTCACCCACAATTACCCCCGCCATGCCGGCGATCTGCCCGGCGCCTTTCTGCAACCGCTGGCCCGCGCGCTCCGCGACCGGGGTCATGACCTACGCATCGTCGCTCCCTCCGATCGGGGAAGGGGCGGGCGCGAGCTGCTGGAGGGTATTCCGGTACGCCGGGTACGCTACGGCACGCCCGAGCGGGAGACGCTGGCGTATCAGGGGCGGATGCAGGAGGCGGTGCGCTCGCCGGCCGGACTGCTCGCGCTTGCCCGCCTGGTGCGGGCGCTGCGGGCGGGGGCTCGCGCGGAGGCTCGGAGTTCCGCAGGCGAGGTGGTGATTCACGCCCATTGGTGGATTCCTGCTGGGCTTGCGCTGCCCGCCGGCGTGCCCAGCCTCGTCACGCTGCACGGGACCGATGGGCGGATCCTGCGGCGGAGTGCGCTGGCGCGCTGGCTGGGGCGGCGGGTGCTGCGCCGGGCGCGAGTCGTGAGCGCGGTGTCCCCCGAGCTCGCCGAGATCGCCGAGCGGGTTAGGGGACGCTCCGACGTGGCCCGCCATGTGCAACCGATGCCGGTCGAGAGCGCGGAGCGACCCTGGAGCACGGGTGGGGAAGGCGCGCTCGTGGTGGCGCGCCTCGTCCGGCAGAAACGGGTCGAGCTCGCGATTAGCGCCGCCGGCGAGCTGGCGCGAAGCGGTGCGCCGATTCCGCTCACCATCGTGGGCGATGGTCCCGAGCGTGCCGCGCTCGAGCGGCTCGCCGCGCTGCTCCCGAACGAGGCGTCCGTGCGTTTCAGCGGGACGCTCTCTCCCGCCGGAGTGACGCAACGCTTCGCGAAGGCGGACCTGCTGCTTTTCCCGGCACGCGAGGAAGGACTGGGGCTCGCCGCGGTGGAGGCGCTCATGAGTGGAGTGCCGGTCATCGCCTGCAGCGACGGAGGCGGGCTGGTCTCGGCACTCGGAAAGTACGGCGGCGGCATCGTCACGGCGCCGACCCCCGCTGCCCTCGCGGCAGCGGTCGGGCAGGCAGCGGCAATCCGCGCCGCCGCGCGTGAGGCGGGTGCGCGATGGCGCGCGGAGCTCACACCGGCCCGCGTGGCCGAGGTCTTCGAGGGCTGGTATCGCGAGGCCCTCAGTGCGTGAGCGTTGGTGGCGCTGGGTGCAATGGGCGGGCGGGCTGCTCGTGCTCGGCTTTGTTGCCCGATTCCTGATTCGCAACTGGGCCACGATTCGAGCCGAGCCGGTTGCGTGGCGGCTGGCTCCCGGCTGGATTCTCGCGAGTCTGGCCACGATCCTGGTGACCTACGCGCTGCTCAGCGAATCGTGGCGGCGCATGCTCCAGGGTTTTGGTCCCCGGCTCCGCTGGATCGACGCGGCGCGGATCTGGGTGTTGTCGAGCATGGGGAAGTACCTTCCCGGAAAGGTCTGGGCCATTGCCGGGATGGCGGTCCTGGCCCAGCGCCGCGGGGTGCCGGCGTGGAGCGCCACGGGCTCAGCGATCCTGCTGCAGGTCGTCTCGATCGGCACGGGAGCGCTGCTCGTGGGGCTGACCGGCATGGCCTCCCTCGAAGCGCACCGGCCCGGCAGCCGGATCGCACTGGTCGTGATCATGCTGGGCAGCGTCGCGGCACTGCTGCTGGTCTCCTGGGCTCCGCTGACGCGCCGGCTGCTGGCCCGACTCGCGATCGCACCCGAAACGCGAGCAACGCCATCCGCCCCGGCGCTGGGATTCGGCCTCGCGGCGAATCTGGCCGCCTGGATCCTGTATGGGTGCGCGCTCTGGTTGCTGGCGCGAGGAATACTTCCCGCCGCAGAGCTCCCGCTTCCCGAGGCCGTCGGCGCTTTTGCGGGGTCCTACATCGCCGGGCTGCTCTTTCTGCTGGCCCCCGGCGGACTCGGGGTGCGGGAGGGGGTCTTCATGTGGATGCTGCAGGACCGGCTCGGCCCCGCGAATGCGCTCGCGCTCGCCGCGGTGTCGCGGCTGGGGATGACGGTCGCGGACGTGCTGGCGGCGCTGCCGTTCGTGCTCACCCGCAGGGGGGCGGCCGGTGAAACAGCCTGACACCACGGACCTCACCGAGCGACCCCGCCACGGCTGGCTGCTCGCGGTGCTGCTCTTTGTAGCGGCCGCGCTGGTGCTCTGCTATCCCATGCTGAGCGGGCAGTTCATCGCCGGCCCCGGTTCGGACCAGTACGTCGCGGGTTATGCCTTCCGGAATTTTGCCGCAGAGTACTGGCGGTCCCATCACGCGATTCCGCTCTGGAATCCCTATATCTTCGGCGGGCTGCCCTACGTCGGCGCGATGCATGGCGACGTGTTCTATCCGACGGCCTGGCTGCGCTGGTTTCTCCCCACCGGCACCGCGATGAACCTCGGCTTCGCGCTGCACCTCGTGCTGGCCGGAGTCGGGATGTTCGCGCTGCTGCGCGGGCTCCGGCTTTCCTGGACCGCGGCTGTGGCAGGGGGGTTGGCGTACGAGCTCTCCGGCATCGTGGCGTCGCTGGTCTATCCGGGCCACGATGGCAAGCTGTTCGTGTCCGCGCTCGCTCCCTTCCTTCTCCTGGCGCTGCTCCGGGCCATCCGGCACCGGAGCCTGAGCGCGTTCGGCGCCGCCGGGCTGGTAATCGGGCTCGCCCTCCACGGGCATCCCCAGATGAGCTATTACCTGCTGATCGCGGCGGGGCTGTGGACCCTTTTCCTGGTCTTCTGGGATCCCGAAGGACCGCGGGGCCCGGCCCGCTGGCGCGCGCTCGGCTGGAGCGTGCTCGCGGTCGGGCTCGGCTTCGGCCTCTATGCCGTGCAGGCGCTGCCCTTCGCCGCCTATATCCCGTACTCGCCGCGCGCAGCGGGCGGGCCGAGCGGGGGCTGGGAGTATGCGACGGGATACGCCTTTCCTCCCGCCGAGCTGTGGAGTCTGGTCTATCCACAGATCAACGGTATCACAGCGACCTATTCCGGGACCAACTGCCTCAAGCACCATACCGAGCACCTCGGCGCCGTGGTGATCCTGCTCGCGCTCTGCGGCCTGGGAGGGGGAGGCAGGGGACAGGAGCGGCACCGGGAGCGAGTGGCGCTCGGCGCCATCGCAGCGCTCTTTCTGCTGGTCGCGTTCGGGGGCCACACGCCGTTTTATCGGGCCTGGTACGAGCTGGTGCCGAAGATGAAGCAGGTCCGCGCAGCGGGAATGGCCTTCTATCTGGTCGCGCTGGTCGGGTGCGTGTTTGCCGGGTTAGGCGCTGAGCGGCTCCTGGCCGGGAAGGTCCCGGCGCGGCGAATCCTGATCGGAGGAGCCGTCTTCGCCGTGCTCGGTCTGCTCGGTGCGATCGGGGCGCTCGACGGCATCGCACAAAGCCTCGCGGCGCCGGAGTTGATGCAGCGCGCGGTGCAGAACGCGGGCGAGATCCGCGCAGGAGGGATTCGCCTGCTGCTGGCGGCGAGCCTCGGCGCGGGGGTTCTCTACGCCATTCGCGCCGGAAGGCTTCCGGGCCGACAGGCGACCCTCGCCCTGCTGCTGGTGATCGGCGGAGACCTGTGGAGCATCGATCGCGAATTCTTCTTCTTTGGGGGCTCTCCCGCGCAGCTGTTCGGGAACGACTCCCTCACGCTCGCGATGCGCAAGTCGCCGCTGCCGTATAGGGTGTGGGATCCCAAGGGCGTTTATGAGCAGCTCGGTGCCTATCCCGGATCGTGGCTCATGGGGGTGGACGTGCCGCAACTGCTCGGCTATCACGGCAACGAGCTGCGGGCGTTCGACGACCTGCTGGGCGAAAAGAACGCCTGGAAGAATCAGCCCAGTCCGGCTCTGCTGCAGCTCTTTGCCGTCCGTTACGTCCTGCTCACGCAAGCCCAGACGCTACCCGGCTACCATCAGATCCTGGGCCCGACGGCAACGACGGTGGGCTCAGCGGCATTGTTGTACGAGGCGGACACGATTCCGCCTTACCTGCGACTCATGGCCGGTGCGCTCAAGGCTCCGGCGGAGCAGATCGCCGGGACGGTCGTGCTGCCGCGCTTTCCCGCGTTGCAGGTCGCGCTGTACCCCGAAGGGGAGCAGGTCTCACCGGGAGATCTGGGCGGACGGCTGCCTGAACCTCCCCGGGCTGTGGCGCGGCTCGCCGCCTGGGACGCCGGCAAGATGCGCGTGGCGATCGAAGGCAGCGATCCCCGGCCGCTGTATCTCGTCATCGGGGAGAATTGGTACAAGGACTGGACCGCCACGGTCGATGGGGCGGCGGCACCCGTGCTGCGCGCGCAGAATACGCTCCTCTCGGTCGTGGTGCCGCCCGGAGCGAAAGAGATTTCCCTGGAATTCCGCTCGAAGGAGTATCAGCGGGGCAAGCTGATCTCCTTGCTGGCGCTGCTCGCGCTCGCCGCGCTTATCATCATCCCCCAGCTCCGCGCGCGCGGCCGCAGCAATGTCTAAGCGGTGCCTGGTCATCCTGCCGACGTATAACGAAGGGCAGAATCTCCCCCGCATCGTGCCGCGGATCCTGGCGCAGGATGGCCGACTCGAGATTCTGGTCGTGGATGACAATTCTCCGGACGGGACGGGTCGGCTGGCTTCCGATCTGGCCGGGCTCAATCCCCGGGTTCACGTCCTGCACCGACAACAGAAGGATGGATTGGGGCGGGCCTATCTGGCCGGCTTCGCCTGGGGCCTGGCGCGGGAGTACGATCTGCTCTTCGAGATGGACGCGGATTTCTCGCACGACCCGAAGTTTTTGCTGGATCTGATCAAGACGGTAGAGGAGGGAGCCGACCTGGCGCTCGGTTCGCGCTACAAGACCGGCGTCAACGTGATCAACTGGCCGATGTCGCGGCTCTTGCTTTCGTACTTCGCGAATGGCTACGCGCGCTGGATCACCGGGCTTCCGCTGACCGATTCGACCGGCGGGTTCAAGTGCTTTCGCCGGGAGGTGCTCGCCGCGATCCCCCTCGAACAAGTGCGCTCGAACGGGTATGCTTTTCAGATCGAGATGAACTTCCGCGCGTGGCGCAAAGGATTCAAGCTGGTCGAGGTGCCCATCGTCTTCGTGGACCGGACCGAGGGCAGCAGCAAGATGAACAAGGCAATTGTGCGGGAGGCCGTCTGGGTGGTGTGGTGGCTCCGGCTGGCGCGGCTGTTCAGGCGGCTCTAATGAATACGCACTTCTACAAGATGTCGGGATCCGGTAACGACTTCGTCTTCGTGGATGGACGCGAGTTGCCCACAGAGCAATGGACGGAGCAGTCCATCCGGTCAATCTGCGACCGGCGCTCCGGTGTGGGCGGTGATGGTCTCGTCACGCTGACTCCGGAAGGCGAGGGTGCGGCCCGGATGGTGTACTTCAATGCCGATGGCAGCCGGGCCGGCATGTGTGGCAACGCGGCGTTGTGCAGCACCCGGCTCGCGGCCCGACTCGGCATCGCGCCGGAGACGGGTATGCAGCTCCACACCGATACCGGCGTGCTCGAGACCCGGTGCGTCGGCCCCGGCTGGTCCGCCGAGCTGCGGCTGCCGGATTTTGAACTGCCGGAGGCGACCGGCTTGGCGCTCGAGCCTGGAGAGCGTTCGATGGTCCAGTGCACCGTGGGGGTACCGCACGTGGTGGTCGTGGTCGACGAGGTGTCCCGCGTAGATGTCGCAGGGCGAGGCAGGGCACTCCGGCACGACCCGGCGTTCGCGCCGGCCGGGATCAATGTGAATTTCGTGGGCCGAACCCCCGTGGACCCTGACGCCGGCTGGCAGCTCCGAACCTATGAGCGCGGGGTGGAGGCGGAGACCCTCGCCTGTGGCACGGGGACGGTGGGCGCCGCCTTCGCGCTGGCCCAGGCGGGATTGGACCGGCTCCCCCTCAGGATCCGTTCCTGGGGGGGTAACGTCTTTTCGGTGGCCGGGCGCATGGAAGGCGGCTGGGCCCGCGAGCCCTGGCTCTGCGGGGAAGGACGGCTGGTGTTCGAGGGTAAGCTCGCCTAACCCGGAATCCGGAGCGGCCCATGCCTCGGATCGGTTCCCCGCATCGCCCAGCGTTCTCGGTCGCACTCGGCCTGTTGCTGCTCGCCCGACCAGCGCAGCCACAAAACCCGCCGCCGCGCGCCCCCGGTGCGCCACCCGCCGTTACAGCCCGAGTGCTCGACAGCGCGGCGACGATTCCCTACTTCCCCCTGGGCGAATCTCCCCTGGCCCTGCGCGGGCCCGCGCGGCCAGGGATTTACCTCTCGGCGGTCGGGCGGCGCGCAATCGCGATGGGCACCGAGAACGGCCTGCTCGAGCTCTGGTCGTGGCCGATCAAGTGGCTGCACGACTTCGAACTGTCCTTCCGCATCCCGAAATACCCGGAGCCGATCGCCGGGCGCAGCGTGGCGCACTCGGTTATCGAACGGCCCGAAGGGGTCACCATTGAGTATGCGCACGAGCAATTCACGGTGCGCGAGCATGTGTTTGTCCCACTCGACCTGCCGGCGGTAGTGATTCTGCTCGAGGTGGATGCCCTGCGTCCCCTCGATATTGTCGTCCAGTTCGTGCCCGACATTCATTATGCGTGGCCGGCCGGGCTCGGCGGCCAGTACCTGATCTGGGAGCAGAACGCGCGGGCTTTTCTGTTTTCCGAGGGCAAAGGGTCGCTCAACGCTTTCCTCGGCTCTCCAGCGGTGATCCAGGCCTCCGACGTTCCGGCCCACATGCTCGCGGCGACGCCCCCCCGGCTGATCCTGGGGGTCGGCAGCGCCGCGGAGCGCTACACCGCGCCAAGACTCGGCGAGCCACCGGGCCGCAGCGTCAACCTGCACGCGGCCTATATCCCCATCGTGCTGGCGGGCGGTGGGATGCCGCGCGACTCGGCACTCGCGCTCTACCGCACCTTGAGCGCACCGGGCGCCGCGGAGCGCGAATGGCAGCGGCGCGTGCGGCATGCCGACTCCCTGCACCAGACGCTGTTCGCGCTGCGCTCGCCCGACTCGCTGCTCAATCGGGCGGTCGAGTACGCCAAAGTGAACCTCGACGAGTCGTTCGTCTGCAACCAGGACCTCGGCTGCGGGTTAGTGGCGGGTTATGGTCTCTCGGGGTCGTCGACCGATCGGCCGGGGTTCGGCTGGTTCTTCGGGGGAGACGCCTCGATCAATTCGTTCGCCATGACCGGTGTGGGGCAGGGGGCACTGGTGCGGGAGGGAGCTCTGCGCTTCTTCGCGAAGTACCAGCGCGCCGACGGCAAGATCACCCATGAGATCTCGCAGGGGGCCGGGCATACCGACTGGTTTGGCTACCCGTATCCCTTCTATCACGGCGATACGACGCCCTTCTGGATCCTCGCGTTCGGGGAGTACTGGAAGCAGACGGGGGATTCGGCGCTGCTGCGCAATCTCTGGCCCAACCTGAAACGCGCCTACGAGTGGTCCCGCCGGACCGACACCGATGGAGACGGGCTGATGGAAAACCCCGCCGCCGG
>DASYPD010000099.1:0-6001 GCA_036007005.1 Gemmatimonadales bacterium | reverse complement strand
CTTGGCGGCTTCGATGAGCATAGTGCCTTTCGGCACGCTCACGGGGACGCCATCGATCGTGAGGTTGACGAGGTCGGTCATGGGAGCCGGGAATCCGGGGATCGGGGGATCCGGGAATCAGGGAGTCTTGGAGAGCCTACGCCCGGCTCCCCTGATTCCCTGATTCCCTGATTCCCTGCACTGAGATACGCAGCAAACTCTGATCTGAATTTCCCGATCCCGCTCACGATCGGCGCCGCGCAGCTGTCCGACAGCACGCAGATCGTCTTGCCCGTCATCTGCTCCGACAGCTCCAGCAGCAGGTCGAGATCTTCCGGCTTCCCCTGCCCCTTGAGGATCCGCTCCAGAATCTTGGTGGTCCACGCGGTACCTTCGCGGCATTGCGTGCACTGCGCGCAGCTCTCGTGCGCGTAGAACTTGGCCAGCCGGTAGACCTCGTAGACGATGTCGGCGCTGTCGTCCATCACGATGAACCCGGCGGAACCGAGCATCGAACCCTGCTCGACGATGCCCTCGTAATCGCAGAGCGCCGCCTCGGCCTCGGCGCGATTCATGAGGGGGACCGAGGAGCCGCCCGGGATGACCGCCTTGAGCGTGCGGCCGGGCCGCAGGCCTCCCGCCAGCTCGTAGATGAGCTCCTTCATGGGAAAGCCCAGCGTGATCTCGTAGTTGCCGGGCTTGAGCACGTGGCCGCACACCGAGAAGAGCTTGGTGCCGGTGCTCTTGGGATTGCCCAGGCAGAGTCCTTTATACCAGGCCGCCCCGCGCATCAGGATGTGCGGCACCGCGGCAAGCGTCTCCACGTTGTTGATCGTGGTGGGCATCGCGAAAAGACCGGCGGCCGCGGGGAACGGCGGCTTGATCCGCGGGTTGCCCCGCTTGCCCTCCAACGAATTCATGAGCGCGGTTTCTTCGCCGCAGATATAGGCGCCCGCCCCCCGGAAGAGCACCATCTCGATCCGCTTGCCCGACCCGAACACGTTGGCGCCCAGGGCGTGATTGGCGTACGCCTCGGCGACGGCCTGCTCCATGACCTCGAAAGGATCGGTGAATTCCCCGCGGATGTAGATGTAGCAAATCTCCGCCCCGATCGCGTGGCAGGCGATCGCGCAGCCCTCGAGCAGCGCATGCGGCGTCCAGCGCATGATCTCCCGGTCCTTAAAGGTGCCGGGCTCCGATTCGTCGGCGTTGCAGCAGAGATAGTGGGGCTTGCCGTCGCCCTTGGGCATGAAGCTCCACTTGAGCCCGGTGGGGAATCCTGCCCCGCCCCGACCGCGCAACCCGGACGCCTTCACTTCCTCGATGATCGCCTCCGGGGTCATGCCGAGCGCCTGTTTGAGCGCCTGGTAGCCGCCGCGCTTCACCCAGCCCTGGTAGCTGCGCGCCTCCGGCTCGCCGAAATGCTGGGAGAGCAGGATCGTTTCCTTGGGATGCGGCGGATGCGGGAAGCCCATCAGCGATACCCGGCGAGAATACCCGGAACCCGGTCCGGAGTCACGCTCTCGATGAAATCGTTGTCGATCATAATCGGCGTCGCGAAGCCGCACGCGCCGAGGCATTCGACTTCGATCACCGTGAAGCGGTCGTCGGGGCTGGTCGCGCCGAGCTCACCGCAGCCGGTTTCCTTGAGCAGCGCCTTGAGCACCTCGTCCGAGCCGCAGAGATGGCACGGCGACGTGGTGCAGACCTGGATAAAGTGGCGGCCCACCGGATGGGTGTGATACATGGTGTAGAAGGTGACCACTCCGCGCACGTAGGCCGGGGTGAGCCCCAGCACCTCTGCCACCTCCGCCATCGCCGCCGGCGAGATCCAGCCGCGTTCTTCCTGCACGATCCAGAGTGCCGGCAGCAGGCATGCCTGCCGCGTGGGGAATTTCGGGAAGAGGGCCTCGAGACGCTCCTTGGCCTTCCCGGCAAAGACCGGCTCATGCCTCTCCGCGTGCGCGGTCGGTGCGGCGGCATGGGGCTGGCTCACCGGTCGATCTCTCCCATCACGATGTCGATGCTCGCGTTGATCGCGATCACGTCCGACAAGAGCACGCCTTCGCATAGCTTGGGCAGGCACGCCAGGTTGAGGAACGACGGGGGCCGAATGCGCCAGCGCACCGGCTTGGCGGTGCCGTCGGCGACGAAATACGTCCCCAGCTCGCCCTTGGGGTTCTCGATGCCGAGATAGGCTTCGCCCGGCGGCGCGGGAACCCCTTCCATCACTTGCTTGAAGTGGAAGATCATCGCCTCCATGTCGCTCATGGCGCGCGACTTGGAGGGCAGAATAACCCGCGGATCGGCGACGTTGAGCGGCGCCCCCTCGAGCTTCGCCAGCCGCTCCAGCGCCTGCTCCAGAATCCGGTTCGACTGGTACATCTCCTCCAGCCGTACCCGGTAGCGGTCATAGACATCGCCGTGCTCGCCCACGGGGACCTCGAAGTCGTACGTGTCGTAGTCGAGATACGGGGTGTCCTTGCGCACGTCGAAGGCCACGCCGCTGGCGCGCAGCATCGGGCCGGAGAGCGAATAGTTGATCGCGTCCTCGCGCGACATCACCCCGACGTCCTGGGTGCGCCCGCACCAGATCGCGTTGCGGGTGAACATGGTGTCCACTTCGTCGAGCGTGCCGGGAAACGTCTGGCAGAAGGCGCGCAAACCGGCCTCGAATCCCGCGGGCACGTCAGCCATCATGCCGCCCACCCTTGTCACGCTCGGCGTGAGCCGCGCGCCGGTCCAGGCTTCCTGCAGGTTGTAGACCCGCTCCCGCTCCTGGAAGGTCCACAGGAACGGGGTATAGGCGCCCAGGTCGATCGCGGTAGTGCCGAGCCACACGAGGTGTGAGATGATCCGGCTCATCTCGCAGGCGATGACCCGGAGCACCGTACAGCGCTCCGTGATCGTGATGCCCATGAGCTTTTCCGCCGTGAGCGCGAGCGCGACGTTGTTCGCCATGGGCGACAGGTAATCGGTGCGGTCGGTGAGCGGGATGATCTGGTTGTAGTGGCGATACTCGCCCAGCTTCTCGAAGCCCGAGTGCAGGTAGCCGATGTGGGGGATGCAGCGCATCACCCGCTCGCCCTCGAGCTCGAGCACCAGGCGCAGCACGCCATGGGTGGCCGGGTGCTGGGGACCCAGGTTCACCAGCATGGGCTCGGCGCCGAAGGGGTCCGCCGGATCGCCGGGGTGAGCCACCCCGAGCGGGGTGCGGGTTAGGCGACCCTGGGGGTCCACGCCCGGCGTGGCGAGGGCCATTTCCACCGTGCGGGTACTCATCGCACGAACCCCCGCTCGCCTTTCGCCATCCGCTGCTTCACATCCTCCGGCAGCTCGTCGTAGGCTTCGGCGATGCTCAATTCTTCGAGCGAGTAGTGCGCTTCCGGATTGGCCGCCAGCGCCTGGCGGGTCTGCTCGGCGCGGCTGAAGTGGCCGCGCAGCGGAAAGTCCTTGCGCAGCGGATACCCCTCGGCGTAGGTCTCCCACATCAGAATGCGGCGCAGATCGGGATGGCCCTTGAAGTTGACGCCGAACATGTCCCACACCTCGCGCTCCAGCCAATCGGCGCCCTTCCAGAGATCGTAGACCGAATCGACCTGCAGCGGCTTGCTCTTGTCGAGCGGAATCTTGACGCGCAGCTGGGTGCCCTGCTCGAGCGAGCGCAGCTGATAGACCACCTCTAGCGGTCGCTCGGGATCGCGGTAGTCCACCGCGGTGAGATCAGTCAGGTAGTCGAACTGCTGGCCGGGCGTGTCCCTGAGCCAGGCCAGGATTTCATGGGCGCGGTCGCGCTCGACCCAAAGGATGGTGTCGCCACAGCTGACGGCGGTGCGAAGGACGGCGGAGCCGAAATGGTCGGACAGCGAGGATGTCACGCCGACCTCGTCTGCTGGACCGAGTTGCCGAAGGGCTCCGAGATCTCATCGATCTTCTCGGGCGGGAGGAAAAACCCGCGGTCGTCCACCAGCCGCTCCTGGCGCAGAGTCGGATCGGCGAGGGTTTCTCCTTTGATCTTTTTCTGCAGCAGCATGATGCCATACATGAGCCCCTCGGGCCGCGGCGGGCACCCGGGCACATAGACATCCACGGGCACGATCGTGTCGATGCCCTGCACCATCGTGTAAGTGTCGAAGATTCCGCCCGTGGAGGCGCAGGCGCCCATGCTGATGCACCACTTGGGCTGCGGCATCTGGTCCCAGATGCGCCGGATGATCGGCGCCAGCTTGAAAGGGAGGCGTCCCGCGCAGATCAGCACATCGGCCTGGCGCGGGGAGAAGCTCATCCGCTCCATGCCGAAGCGCGAAATGTCGAAGCGGCTCGCCGCGGTCGCCATGAATTCGATGGCGCAGCAGGCGGTGCCGAACGGCATGGGCCAGAGCGAATTGGCGCGGGCCCAGTTCGCCAGAAAATCCAGCTTGGTGGTGATGAAATTGGGCGAGACTCCCGCGAGCTCCGCAGAGCTCGGCGCGCCGGGGTTGCCAGCTTCGATCAATCCCATTCGAGCGCCCCACGCTTCCAGATGTAGACGTAGCCCACACCCAGGACCAGGATGAAGACGAACATCTCCACGATCAGCAGGCCGCCCATATCGGTGAGCTGCCGGAACGCGACCGCCCACGGAATCATGAACACGGTCTCGATGTCGAAGATGATGAAGAGCATCGCGACGAGATAAAACTTGATGGAGAACCGCTCGCGCGCATCGCCCAGCACCGGAACGCCGGATTCATAGGGGGCGACCTTGGTGGGTGTGCGCCGATAGGAGGACAAAACGTGGGAAATGCCGAGGATGAGCACGGCATTCGCCACGACAAACGCGATGAGGACGAGAAGCGGAACGTAGGGCTGGAGCATCTCGACGGTGTGAGGTTAAACGCGGCCGCCAGTCCAGACGCGGGTATTGTAACCCGAGCGGGAGGCTAGTTCAACCTGGTGCAAGGGAGCAAGTTTCGGCGGCGTTTGCAGTTAGGATGGCGGGAAGCAGCTCGCGTGCGGGAGTCGGGGCAGTGCTGCGGCAAACGGATTCCCTGACAATGCCTGCTCCGCTCACCCTTGATCTGAACGAGACCTTCCGGGACTGGGATCCTTCAGGCTACTGGGGCAGCTAACTTCCCTGACCCCCGAATCTTGAATCCTGACCTCTTTACCGTGACACGAGATGTCGATAAAGTCCGACCGCTGGATCCGCCAGATGGCCCGCGAGCACCGGATGATCGAGCCCTTTGTCGAGGGCCAGGTGCGCGAGCTCGATGCCCGCGGCCAGCGGGTGATTTCCTATGGCGTGTCGTCCTATGGCTACGACATGCGGGTGGCGCCGGAGTTCAAGATCTTCACCAACGCGCTCTCCGCGATCGTGGACCCCAAGCAGTTCGACGCCAAGAGCTTCGTCGAATTCGAGGGCGAGGTCTGCATCGTTCCGCCCAACAGCTTCGCGCTGGCCCGCTCGGTCGAATACTTCAGGATTCCGCGCAATGTGCTCACCATCTGCGTCGGCAAGAGCACCTACGCCCGCTGCGGCATCATCGTGAACGTGACGCCCCTGGAGCCGGAGTGGCGGGGCAAGGTGACCCTGGAGATCAGCAATACCACGCCGCTGCCGGCCCGGATCTACGCCAACGAGGGGATCGCCCAGCTCGTGTTCTTCCGGGCGGAGAGAGTGTGCGAGAAGAGCTACGCGGACAAGGCGGGCAAGTACCAGGACCAGAGTGGGTTGACGTTGCCGAAGGTGGACTAGACCGTTGAACCGGAGGTGCGAGCGGAGTCTCCATGGATGGATCCTCCAACATTCAGTCGCGGGTTCACGTGGTGGTGGCCCGCGGCTGATCAAACCGGGCATGATGCCCAGAAAGTGTGGTGACGTGTGGTTTTCTGCATCAACTACGACCTCAACCAGCCGGGACAGAACTACGACCGCATCAAGCGCGCGATCGAGGGCTTGGGTCCCACGTTCAAGGTTTTGAAGTCGACATTCCTCGTCGATTCGGGGTTGACGAGCGCGAGCCAGGTCTGGAACAACTTG
>DASYPD010000098.1:0-3413 GCA_036007005.1 Gemmatimonadales bacterium | reverse complement strand
CGGAGCTGGGCGGGTGAATAACCCGCACCTTCCACCGCGTACTGATAGACCCAGCCTACGCCCGTTGCGTCGGGCCCGAGCTGGGTCTTTGCCGCCGCGGGGAGTTTCGCTTGCGTAGCGCCGAGGGATTCGAGCACCCGGGACCGCGCCCAATACAGGTCGGTGCCTTCCGTGAAGATCACATAGACGAAGGACGTGCTGAACATGGACTGTCCCCTCACGACCTTCACGTTGGGAACGCCGAGCAGGGCGGTGACCAGGGGATAGGTGACCTGATCCTCCACGACCTGCGGAGCCTGGCCGGGGTAATCTGTGTAGACGATCACCTGCACGTCGGAGAGGTCGGGAATTGCGTCCACCGGCATCGAGCGGAGGTGGAGCGCGCCGGCCAGGAGGAGACCGAGCGCCGTGAGCGCGACGAGTCCTCGGCGCCGCAGCGACCAGGCGATGAGTCGCGCGATCATGGCTGCTTCCTCCCCGTATCCTTCGCAGGCCGCCGCATCCCTCCCATGTTGAGGCCCATCCCCATTTGCAGCATGAGACCCCGCATCGCCGCGCCAAGATTCGACTCGGAGTCGAGCAGATACGTCGCCGAGGCGATCACCTCATCGCCCGGCGTGAGGCCGCGCACGATCTCGACCAGCGAGTCGCCCCGGGCCCCGACGGTGACTTCCCGCGGGAGGAAACGGCCGTCGCCCCGGTTGACGAATACGAGGTTGCGCTCCCCCGTCGGGAGCACGGCTTCGAGCGGCACGCTGAGGACCTTGCGCGAGCTGCCGCCGACCTCGCCGGTGGCGTACATCCCCGGCCGCAGCATGCCGTCCGGGTTAGCAACTTCCACTCGTGCCGTCAGCGTGCGGGTCTTTTCGTCCACTGCGGGATGGAGGAACGATACCCGTCCGTGGTAGCGCCGGCCGGGAACCGCGGTCACCACGAGCTCAACGGGGGTTCCGATCCGCACGGCGGGCGCGTCCATCTCGAACACCGCCGCGTCCACCCAGAGCACGCTGCGGTCCGCGATCAGGAAAAGGTTGTCGCCGGCATGCACCGCCTGGCCCTCGATCACCAGCTTTTCGGCGATCTCGCCGCTGCGCGGCGCCCGGATGAGCAGCGTGCGCTCGACGGTGCCCCGCCGCTCGAGGGCGGCGATCTGATCCGCCGGAATGTTCCAGAGCTCGAGCCGGCGGCGTGCGGCGGCGACCAGGGAGGAGTCGCCCAGCCGCCGAGCCGAAAGGTATTCCTCCTGCGCGCTCACCAGCTCGGGGGCGTACAGCGCGAGCAGGGGCTCACCCGCCTTGACCGGCTTGCCGAGGTAATCCGCGTAGAGGCCCTCGATCCAGCCGTTGACCCGGCTGTTCACGTAGGTCCGCCGCGGCTCCGCGTAACCGAGGGTTCCCGCCAGGCGGATGGTCCAGCGGACCCAGGCATAACCCGCGCGAGCAAAGCCAATCCCCAGTCGTTGCGCGGCGGGACGGTCGAGCGGGAGGCCGGGCTTGGCTTCCATCCCCGGCATGCTCTGCATGGCCGCGCTGGAGTCGGCGGCGGGCGTTGCCGGTTTCCGGCCGCACGCCGCGACGAACCACAGCGCGAGGAGAGCAATCGGCCTGGTGGTCATGGGATTTCCTCCCCTCGCGTGAGCTGCTCGAGCATGACAAGGTGACTGAGATGCTCGGCGGCGACTTCGGCTGCCTCGAGCTGGGCGCGGTAGACTGTTTCCTGCGCGGCGAGCACGCTTTGGAAATCGCTCTGGCCGACGCGATAGCTCCTGAGCGCGGCTTCCCGTCCCGCTTCGGCAGAGGGCATTACCTCGGTGAGCAGCAGCCGCAGTCGCTCCAGTCCCGCAGCGGCCTCCGCGAGGGTGGCCTCGAATTCCGCGGCCAGCAGGGTGCGCTGCTCCATCAGCGCCGCGCGCTCTGCCTCGATGTCCTGACGGGCTGCTTCCGCGAGCTGCCTCTGCTTGCGGCCGGCCCAGAGCGGCAACTGCAGCCCAACTCCCGCAGAGAAGAAGTCGGTGGCGATGGGCCGGGCGCCGTAGCGCGCCATCAGCTGAAAGTCGGGACGCGCGCCGAGTGTTTCTGCCCTGGCGGTTGCCTCGGCCGAGGCGATCGCGGCGCGCCGCGCGGCGAGCCGAGGGTGTTGCTCCAGCGATTCGACACCTCCGTGGGGATGGGCCGCGAGCGTGGGATAGAGCGCCAGCACTTCCTCAGGGCGCAGGGGAGGGATGGGAAGCAACTCGGGCTCGCTGCGGCCGCGCAGCGCGCGGAGTTGTACGCGAAGGCTGGACTCGAGCGCGGCGAGTGCCGCCTCCTCGCTCCCCAGCCGGGCGCGTCCCGTCCGGGCCGCGAGTGGGTCGCTTTGGGGAACCGAGCCGCTGGCATATCGCGCGGTCGCGATTTCCACGGAGCCATCAAGCAGGGCATGCTGGCGCCGCAGTATCTCGCGGGCGGCGATCACGTAGCGCAGCCGGTAATACAGGGTCGCCGTCTGGAGCACGATCTCGCGCCGGCGCGTGGCGAGATCGGCTCGCCGCTCCTGCGCGACCGCTGCGGCGGCGCGCGACCTGGCGCCGAGCGTGCCGGGCCAGGGAAATTCCTGGCGCGCCTCCAGGTCCAGCTCGGTGAAATCGCTCTCCCGCAAGCGGAAATGCGGGAGCGTCAGGTCCATCAGGGTGAGGGAGAGGGCTGGATCGGGCAACGCGCCGGCCGGCCTGATCCGGCTGGCCGCGGCGCTCACTCGCGCACCAAGCCCAGCGAGCCCCGGGTTAGTGGTCAGGGCCTCGGTGGTGAGCCGTGCCAGCAGGGTATCGGCTGGCTCGGCCGCCTGGGCGAAAAGTGGCGCGGTAATGCCGAGCGCAACGCACGCGCTCGCGATGACGCGATGTCCTGCCATGTTCGGTGTCCTCGTCGCTGTCCCCTCCGGAAAAACCGGAGCGGTTCGTTCTTTCCCAGGGCGACGGTCGCCCCGGGACGGACTCAGCGGCGGGTCGAGAGACTCGAGCCCGGCTGAGGCGCGGCGAGCTCAGGCGTTAGGGGGTGGAGCGGGTGGGGCGACCGGATCGGCCGAATGGAATCCGGGGACGAACCACGAGGTGGTTGCTGATTCGAGCGGGTTAGTCGAGAGGACGGCCGTGACCGCTGCGAGGGCAGGCGCCACCGCCGCACAAACGGCCGCGGCAGGACACCCCGGCGGCGGAGCTTCCGGACCCGAATGCCGAGGCAGCGGAGTCGGAGCCTGGCCAGGCATGGGGCACTCCGTGCCGCTCGACGCCTCGCGAAAGCAGATCGCGGCCGCCGCCAGCGGTTTGAGCTGGAGGAGAAACAACAAGAGGGCGGCCGGAGCTCGCTTCATCCTCTAACCTTAGTAAGGCCCCCTGCGGGAAACAATGTTCAACACGCTTCGCAGGTGGCACGGCC
>DASYPD010000097.1:0-5234 GCA_036007005.1 Gemmatimonadales bacterium | reverse complement strand
GTATGCGATTTCTGTGACGCTGCCTGCGCCCTGTTTGAGCAGGGCCGCGGCGCACTCAGCCCGGACCGTCCTTATGTAGCGGGTGGGCGTGGTCCCCAGCTCGTCCCGGAGCGAGCGGTAGAGCTGGTGATAGGAAAGGGAAGCGGCTTCGGCCAGCGCCTCGGGCCCAAACTCCGGATCCACCAGGCGGGCCTCGACCAGCGGGCGAAGCCGAAGATCGAGTTCCGATGTTGGCGACGGCGCTGCGGTGGGCGGGGCCGATTCGCCCAGCCGAAAACGTTCCCGCAGGCGTCGGCGTTGCGTGAGCAGATTGGTCACACAGGCGGTGAGGACGCCGGGGTCGAAGGGCTTCACCAGGTAGGCGTCGGCCCCGGTCTCGAGGCCGGCGATCTGGTCGGCCGACTCGGCCCGCGCCGTGAGCAGAACGACCGGGATGGCGTCGGTCATCGGGTCGGACTTGAGCGCGCGGCCAAGCCCCAGGCCATCGAGCTCCGGCATCATGACGTCGGCCACGATCAGATCGGGAAGCGCCTCGCGAGCCAGGGCCAGACCGGCCTTGCCGTCCCCCGCTTCCAGCACGTGGAACTGGGGCGCCAGCACCGAGCGGACATAGGCCCGCACATCGGGATTGTCGTCCACGAGCAGCACCGTGGTGCGGTCTTCGGCATTCTCTTCCTGCGTTAGCGGGCGCTCGGAGTCCGGAGGCTCGAGCGTGAGGAGCTCCCTGAGCTCGGTGGAATGGAGGGTGGAGGCCGCCGGTGCTTCGATGCCGGCCGCATCGCAGGGGAGCCGCACGGTGAAGGTGGTGCCTCGTCCCGGTGTGCTGGTGACTCCGATCTCGCCTCCGTGCAGCTCCACCAGCTCCTTCACCAGCGCCAGTCCGATTCCGGTTCCCTCATAGCGCCGGGTGGTGGCGCTGTCGGCCTGGTAGAAACGGTCGAAGATGTGGGGCAGGTCTGCCGCCGCGATGCCGACGCCGCTGTCGCGCACCACGATCGATGCGGCACCGTCGTCCTGCTCCACCGACACATCGATGATCCCGCCGCTGCCGGTGAACTTCACGGCGTTGGACAGGAGGTTGAGCAGCACTTTCTCCAGCTGCTCCGGATCGGCTCGCAGCGTCAGGCCCTGGAGCGCACTGCGGAAGACGAGCGCGATACCGTTCCGCTCCGCCAGCGGAGTGAAGGCCTGGGTCCCCGACCGAACGAAGCCGACCAGGTCGAGCGGCTGCCGGTTGACGGTCACGCTGCCGGCCTGAAGCTTGGTCAGGTCGAGGATCTGGTTGATCAGCCGGAGCAGGCGCTGGGCGTTGCGCAGCATCAGGTCGCCCTGGCCGCGCGCCTCCGGACTCAGCGCACCGTGACGTCCGTCGAGCAGGCTCTTGAGTGGCCCCAGGATCAGGGTGAGCGGAGTGCGGAACTCGTGGCTCAGGTTGGCGAACAGCCGGGACCGCATCTGGTTCAGCTGCTCCAGCTTGGCATTCTGGGTGGCGAGCTGCTGCTCGCTCTGCTGGAGCTGCGCGGTGCGGGCTCCGACCAGCCCGGTCAGCTCCACCTCCCGCTGCCGCATGCTCCGGACGCGCCACTGATAGGCAAGCGCGCCCAGCAGCACGATGGCGAGGGCGAGCAGCAGCTTGGCCGTCCCGGTTTCCCGGAACAACGGGGCGACGCTGAGCGCGACCGTGGCTTCAGCCGGAGTCCAGCGATCTCCACCCTGGCTGGCAACCACCTTGAAGGTGTAGCGGCCCGGAGGGACTCGAGTGTAGAACGCGGTGCGCCGGCTGCCGGCGTCCACCCAGTCCGGATCGTAGGGATCGAGGCGGTACCGGAAGCGCACGTTGCCGGGCTCGACGAAGGTGAGCGCGGTATAGGTGATTTCCAGGTCGCGCTCGCTGGGGCTCAACGCCAGCCGGCTGGTATCTGCGGAGAGAACCCGTCCTCGGCTGGTGACCTGCTCGACGGTGACGGGAGGCGGCTCCCGCCCCTGGGTAACCCGCGTAGGATCCACCCCGACGATGCCGTCCTGGGTAGGAAACCAGAGGCGTCCATCGCGGGTCTTGGTGCCAGCGGGCTGGAAGCCGCCGTTGCCTTCGCGGTTCCGGAGGCCATCGCGCTCTGTGTACGCGGTCGAGTGGATCCTCGGAGCTCGGCCGTCCGCAAAGGCGTTCAACTCGTCGCGGCGCACCCAGAAGATGCCGCGATTGCTGTTCATCCAGAGCCGGCCGGCGCCGTCCTCGAGAATCATGTGCACCACGGGATCGTACAGGCCGTCGGTGGTTCCGTATTTCACGATCCCCGGGACGTAGCGGTCATCCGCGGCGGGCCAGTTGCGAGGATCCACCCGGGCCAGGCCGCGGCCTTCGGTGCCGACCCAGAGCCAGCCGTCTGCGTCCACATACAGGGAGCGGACCAGGTCGGCGGGGAGACCTTCGGCGGTGGTCAGCGTGCGGCAGCGTTCAGAAAGGCAGCGCGCCACGCCGCCGCCGTTGGTGCCGACCCAGAGCGCGCCATCAGGGGTTTCGGCAAAGGCGCGGGCCGGGCCCTTGCCGTGCCATTCCGGCATCGGCACCCAGCGCGCCTCCCGGCGCTCGAAGATCTGGGCTTTGCCGCCCGCGAGCACTCTTCCGTCCCGGGTTCGGTACAGCGCATACACGCCGGGAAAATCGATCGTGGCAGCCCGGGTGCAGCGCACAGCTTCCGCGGAACAGGTCAGGATTCCGTGCGGCGTCGAAAAGAGGTACCGGTCCCCGTCCACCAGGATCGACGTCGGTTGCGCCGGAAACCCCTGCGCTTCAGAAAAATTCTGAATGGTGCGCCGGTCCGGGGAAATCCGGCTGCTCCCCTCGGTCAGGCCTCCCACCCACAGCGCGTCGCTGGAGTCCCGTGTCACCACGTACGCATTGCGGGCGGCGAGCCCCTCTGCGGTGCTGTAGGTCGTAAACAGGCTGCGCCGGAGCCGGTGGAGACCCATGCCGTCGGTAGCGAGCCAGATGCCGCCTTCCCGGTCGAGGAGCACATCGGTGATGCGGCCGATGGGCTGATTGGGTCCCGGGTTCAGGGTGTAGATCCGCCGGCCGTTGAGGACCAGGTCCCGGGCGATGGCGTGCCAGACGCTGTCCGGTCCGGTCACCCTGAGCGGCGCGGCCAGGGTGAACTGGTGGAAGCGGTCGTCGACGGGAACGACGCGATGGTCAGGATCGAACCGGAACACTCCGTAATTGCTATAGCCGAGGACCGCGCGCGTGGCCGGCACGTACACGAACCGCGTAATCCCCCAGGGTGACGCGCCCACCGTGGGGATACCGGCGGTTGCTCCCTTGGGGACTTCCCAAACCCGTTTCGCCGCTCCGATCCACAGGCGCTCTTCGGGATCCTCGTAGACACTGAACGTCGAGTCCCCCCCGAACGCGGCAGCAACCGGCATACGCTCGGTGCGGCCGCCCGCGATCCGGAACACGCCGTTGGTTTCGGTCGCGACCCAGAGGCTGCCGTCCCGCCTGCGGGTGATGCCCAGCACCTTTCCGTGGATCACGTCGGGCGATACCGGGACGAATCGGTCTCCCTCGATTTGGCCGAGGCCTCGGTCGGTGCCGATGAACAGCGCGCCCGAGGGATCCTCGTAAATCGTGTAAACCCCGGCGGACAATCCCCGGCTCGCGTCGATATGGGTGAAGCGACCACGCGCGAACCTCACCAAGTAGAGCTGCTCGGTGTTCATCCAGAGCGCGCTGTCCCGGGTCTCAACCAGCGACAGGATACGGTCGCTGGGGAGCCCGGGCGAATTGGCGGAGTTATAGACCGTGAAGCGCACGCCATCGAAGCGAACCAGGCCGTCGAACGTGGCGGCCCAGACGTAGCCGGTCCGGCTCTGGATCAGCCCGTTGATGGAATTGACCGGCAGGCCGTCGGCGATGGACCATGACTCCCGAACCCATCCAGCGGCGAGCGCCGAGGGATCGGCGGCTTGCGCCTGGAGCGCGGCGGCCGCGAGGGCCAGCATCGCGACAGTACGCTGAGCCACACGCCATACCATCACGGCTGGACCCGCCGGTTGGTACCCGAAGTCCATCGTCTCCCTCGGTCCCGCAATGAATTCCGCCGGTCGACGTCGGTCGCGGCGCCGGTGCTCCATATAATAGGGATAATAGGGCTGTAGTGTCGCCGGCTGCACGCTCGGCGCGGGAAGGATCGGACCGGGCATCACCAGGAGGAAACCCAACAATCAGACCTGGTCTCAATTCATCGCTGTTCCTAGCTGTGAAAGATCCGCACGATCTCAATCGAGCCGGAGCGCCGAGTTGGGATCGAGGCGGGTGGCCCGGAGGGCCGGGACCACCGCAGCCACTAGCGCCACCACCTGCTCCATCATTCGGATCGCGGCAGCCAGTACACCAGTGAGCCGTTCCAGCGGCTGCTCACCGCGCTCCGCGTCACGTGCAGCATGAGTCGCTCCGGCAATGTCTGGGACAATTTCGGCGATGGAGAGCTTCTTCTCGTCGCTCAAGACCGAGCGGACGGCTCGACAGACCTACCGGACTCGCCAGGCAGCTCGCGCAGACATCTTCGCTACATCGAGCGCTTCTACAACCCCATTCGCCGGCACTCCACCTCGGATATCGGAGTCCCATCACGTTTGAGCAACAGGTGCAAGTAGCTTAGCCCGTGTCCACGAAACCGGGTACAGCTCAAACCGCCCGACTGGCAGTCCAGTGACACGATACACACCGATTGGCGGAGCGGCATAAATGCTATCCCGAGCGCCAAGTTGCCCTCGAACCAGAACGGCAATCTGTCCGCCCTCGATCTTCTTCCCGGCCGCGCCCTGAAGTCGGATGTCGAGCTGCGAGCCTGGGGTGCCGGAGTGCAACTCAGATCGATGCACGATAACGGAGTTCCAGGACGGCGGTGCTGATTGACTCTGAGCCAGGGGGATTTCGTGACCGTGGTCGCACTCAATAGGCCGCCTAGCGGGAGACACCAGAGGAGAATCTTGTTTGCGGTCACTGGAGGTCCCGTGAAAAACGACGACCAGGAACTAGCCTGTACCCAATGTTGCTGTCTAACGAGAAGCGGCTGAGCTGCGCCGCCGTGCTGTGTTGTTCACAAAAGCAATTCTACCACCACGGGCGGCGTCAGCTCCAGCCGCTTGTTAGGCAGACGCGCGACGATACCGAGCTTTCCCTGTATCCTCACGGATGAACGCGGATGATCGTCTTCCCCGGGCGTCGTTCGGTC
>DASYPD010000096.1:0-4624 GCA_036007005.1 Gemmatimonadales bacterium | reverse complement strand
CCGGGTGCGCTCGACGTGCTGCAGAAACTGGAGGCCGAGGCCTTTACCGAGGTGGGCGCCCTCGAGGATGCCGGGGATATCGGCGATGACGAAGGAGCGCGAGTCGCTCAAGCCGACCACGCCGAGGTTGGGCTCGAGCGTCGTAAAGGGATAGTCGGCGATCTTGGGCCGCGCGGCCGAGACCGCCGCCAGCAAGCTGCTCTTTCCGGCGTTCGGCTCGCCGAGCAGACCGACATCGGCAATGAGCTTGAGGACGAGCTCCAGGTGGCGCTCTTCGCCTTCCTGTCCCGGCTCCCATTCACGCGGCGCCTGGTGGGTGGCTGTGGCGAAGCGGGCATTGCCCCGGCCACCGCGACCGCCCTTGGCCACCCGCAGTTGCTGCCCGGCACGCAGCACCTCGCCCAGGAACTCGCCGCTGGCGGCGTCGCGCACCTCGGTGCCGGGCGGCACCGGCAGAGAGAGATCCTTGCCGGAGGCGCCGGTCTGGGTCTTTCCCTTGCCGTGTTGGCCGCGCTCCGCCTTCCAGGTAGTGCGATAGCGATAGTCGAGCAGCGTGGTCAGGTTCGGCTCCGCGCGCACGTAAATGCTGCCGCCGTGACCTCCGTCACCGCCGTCGGGGCCGCCTTTGGGCACGTACTTGAAGCGCGCGAACGACGCCGCGCCCGAGCCGCCGGTGCCCGCCACGACGTGGACGATGGCACGGTCTATGAAGGTCATTGCCTAACCCGCTCCCACAGGCCGCGGGCGAGCTCTGCTTCCCGGGGCCCGAGCAGCGGAGCGGTGAGCTCCAGCGCTTCGGCGACCGCCGCTCTCGAAGCGCCGGCGTTGAGCGCCCCCTGGAGATGGGCGTGCAGCTGCCGTTCGGCACCCTGGATGGCCACCTGCATCGCGATACAGAGCTCCCGCCGCGCCAGGTCGAGCCCAGGCCGGCCCAGCGTCTTGCCGTAACCTTCGACCACCATCCAGGCGTCCAGCGCGGGATGCAGTGCGCGCACGTTCTCGCGGAGCCGGGCATAGGTTTTCCCGTAGACCTCGCGGCACACCCGCTCGCCCCGCTCCCGCCACGCACCCGCGCGGCCGTAGTCGGTCCCGTCCTCCTCCTGCCGCGCGGCAGCGGGCCCGATCCGCCTCCAGAGCGCCAGCGCCGTGAGCCCCCTCGGCCAGCCGACCAGCAGCACCGATTGCAACAGTAGCTCATCGACCCAGAGCGGAGGCACACCGCGGGCCGCGCACTCCTCACAGCGCGCGGCCAGCCGCTCTTCGTCTCCGGTCGCGATGGCGCCGGCCAGAGCGAGCAACGCGCGCGTCTCCGCATCGAGGCGTTCCAAGCTCACGGGGACAGGGGAGTGCGGGTTAACCGGGTCACCGCGTCAGGTGGCGAAGAAACGCAGCGCGCCGGCGGCACGGAGCTCTCCCGTGACGGTCCCGCGGGTGTTCCGCAGCGGCTGGCGTCCGTGGCGGGCGAGCTCCAGCCCCTCGAAGGGTACTCGCTGCTCGGGGGCGACTTGGGCGAGGAGCTGGCGCAAGACTTCGAGCAAGGCAACGCCCGCGGCTCGGCTCTCTCCGTCTTCGACCTTGAGTGCGAGACCCAGGCCCAGCGCAGGCAGCGCGGCGGAATACACTCCTTCCGCTCCGACCTTGGCGATGATGCGGCCCGGCCACGCGTTCATGAGATCGGTGCAGAGCCGAGCGGTGCCCGCCAGGAGAAACGGGTGCGCCAGCATCGCGGTTACGATACGCCGTGCCGCCGGATCGTCCGACGCGCCGAGCCGCGCGTAGGCGAGCGCCATGGCGCGCAGCGGCAATCCGAAGCACACCGCCGTGCAGCCATCCACCGACAGCGCGATTTCTCCGGGAGCGACGCCGGTCCAACGAGCGACTTCCTCGAGGATGCGCTGCTGCACCGGATGACCCGCCGAGTTGTAGCCCGAAAGCGGCCAGCGATGATGCTTGGCGAGCGCCAGCATACCGGCATGCTTGCCGGAACAGTTGCTCCAGCGAGGCGTGAGCACCGCGGAGCCGCGCGCCACCGCCTGCGCTACGGCAGGCGAGAGCGGGGGGTGCACCCCGCAGGCGAGCTCGACGTCGCTGAGCTCGAGTCGCGCCATGAGGTGCGAAACGATGGAGAGATGACGCGGCTCGCTCGAATGGGAAGCGCAGGCAAGCGCGAGCTCTTCCGCGCTGAACGCGAAGTGATCCGCCGCGCCATCCTGCACCAGGGGGAGGGCCTGAAACGGCTTCGCGGCCGAGCGCCACCAGGTGACCGTTTCGGGAGCGCCGGAGGCGGCCAGCAAAACGCCACCCGAGTCCACCACGGCAACAGCGACGCGGTGCACCGATTCGACCAGCTCGCCGCGGGTGGTTTCAACGCGGAGTTCGGAGGCTGACATGACGGGCTCAAAGATAGTGAGCGGTGAGCGGTAAGCGGTGAGCGGGAGAGGTTTTCCGCTTACCGCTCACTGCTCGCCGCTCACCGCTCCAGGCCGTTGACGCTCACCGGGCTCCCGGTTAACCTCCGCCTCCCGCCGGGCGATTAGCTCAGCTGGTTAGAGCGCGCGCCTCACATGCGCGAGGTCACAGGTTCAAGTCCTGTATCGCCCACTCTACGGTAAACGGTGAGCAGTGAGCAGTGAGCGGGAGGAGCGCGCCCGCTTACCGCTCACCGCTCACCGTAAAGATGGGCCCTGCAGGAGTTGAACCTGCGACCGACGGATTATGAGTCCGCTGCTCTAACCAGGCTGAGCTAAGGGCCCTCGGCTCCAAGTTATCCTTGCTACCGCTCCCCCGCAGCCGGGGCGCCGGTTAACTTCGGGCCCCGTGCGCGCCGTCATCCTCTCCCATCTCTATCTCGATCCTGATCGCCGCGGCAAATTGCGCGCGCTGGCCGGCCAGGGCGCGGTACTGGTCGCCGCGGTGCCGGGTGGAAGCACGGGAGAGGACAGCGGCGTCTGGATCGCCCCGATTCCGGCGCGTGGCGACCCCGAGGAGCCCGAGTCGCTCCGGTGGAGCCGGAGCGCGCTCCGCCGTCTCTTCGCCGACGTGCGTCCCGAGCTGGTGCAGATCGAGGAGGAGCCGGACTCCCAGCCCGCCGCGACGGCAGCCGGCGAAGCCGCGCGGCTCGGGATCCCCGTGGTGCTCTTCAGCTGGGAGACGAGCGGCAAGCGCCATGGTTTCCTGGAGCGCCGCCGGGCCCGGATCAGTTTCCGCGCCGCCCATGCAGCTATCGGCGGCAATGCCCTCGCCGCAGAGCAGCTGAGGCTCGCGCTGCCCCAGGCTCCCGTCGTCTCGATGCCGCAGCTCGGCGTTGCCCCCCCCGCGCCGGTCGAGCGCGAGCCGGGCCAGCTCCTCTCGATCGGCTATGTCGGCCGGCTGATCCCCGAACGCGCGGTAGACATGCTGCTGCGCGCCTGCTCGCTGCTGATGGGCTCCTGGTCGCTCACCGTGGCGGGCACCGGACCCGAGCAGGAAGAGCTCGAGCTGCTGGCCCAGCGGCTCGGGCTCGCGTCGCGGATTCGCTGGCTGGGCGGCGTGAGCAAGCCGGAGATCGAAGCGCTCTGGCCCGCGCTCGATTGTCTCGTGTTGCCCGCGCGGAGGAGCGGTGCAAGCATCGAGCGCTGGTCCACCGTGCTGGTCGACGCGATGGCGCGCGGCGTGGTGCCCGTGGTGATGGAAGGCGGCATCCTGCACGCCGTGGTAGGCGCCGCGGGCAAAACCGCGACGGATGAAGAATCACTCGGCGTGGCGCTGCAGACTCTCAAGGCCTTTCCCGAGGAACGCCGGCGCCTGAGCGCCGCCGCGCGGCAACGGGTGCTCGAGCGGTACGTGGACGCCGCACTCGCCGAGCAGACGATGGCGCTCTGGCGCGAGGTCCTCACGCGGCGCTCGCAGCCTAGTACTTGAGGGGCAGCGCCACCCGGCGGCCGTCGCGCGCGGAGAGATAGGTGGCGATGAGGATTTCCAGGGAGTGGAGTCCCTCGCGGCCGTCGGTATCCGGCCGCGCCTTGCCGCGGAGTGCCTCCACCACGTTGTCGTAGTACCGCAGGTGACCGTGCCCGTAGACCGAGCTGGTTTCGTAGCTCGCGCGCTCCACTTCGTCATCCATGGGATCGGGCTCGGCAAACTGCCAGTGCTCGATCCGGTTGACAGCTACCCCCCCGACGCGGACCGAGCCCTTCTCTCCTAGCACGGTCACGGATCCTTCCAGGTTTTTCGGGAAGCTCAGCATGGTCACGTTGAGGGAGCCGAGGGTGCCGGCGCGCCAGCGCACGGCGAGCACGCCGGTATCCTCCACTTCGATCTGCCGGGCCAGCGTCGCGGTATAGGCGTGCACGCTCTCCACCGGGCCGATCATCCAGTCGAGCATGTCGACGTAGTGGCTCGCCTGATTCATGAAGGCGCCGCCGTCGAACTCCCAGGTGCCCCGCCACGCCGCGCTGTCATAATAGGACTGCGGCCGGCTCCAGAAGACGTTGACCGTCACCAGATACAGCTTGCCGAAGCGGCCTTGATCGATGGCGCGCTTGAGGAGCTGGAGGGTGGGGTTCTTGCGGTTTTGCTTGACGATGAAGAGGTGCACGCCGGCAGCGTCACATGCCTGCACCATCGCCTTGCCGTCCTCCAGCCG
>DASYPD010000095.1:0-7674 GCA_036007005.1 Gemmatimonadales bacterium | reverse complement strand
CGCCGCGAGGGAGCACGCCGATGACGGTGCGGGCTTCGCCGTCCAGGGTGATGGACTTGCCGATGATGTGCGGGTCCTGGCCGAAGCGGGTGGTCCAGGCGCGATAGCTGAGGATGGCGCCCGTGGCCGGAGCGCCCGGGGCATCTTCGCCGGGGGTAAAAGTGCGACCGAGCCGGGGGGTGACGCCTAACACGGAGAAGAACTCGGCGTTGACGCGGCCGACCACCAGGCGCTCGGGGTAGCCCTGGCCGGTGAGGTTGATGGTGCGGGACTCCAGGGCGCCCATCCCGCTCAGGGTGCGGTTCTGGTCGTGCACGTCCCAGAAATTGGCGCGCGAGAAGGTGGCCTGGCTCCAGCCCCGATCCAGCCGGGTTTCCCAGAGCGAGACCAGTCGGCCGGGCTCGGGAAAGGGAAGCGGGCGGAGCAGCACCGCGTTCAAGACGCTGAAGATGGCGGCGTTGGCCCCGATGCCTAACCCGATGGTGAGGGCGGCGACGCTGGTGAAGCCCGGGGTCTTGAACAGGGAGCGCAGCCCGTAGCGGAAGTCGCGCAGCACGGAGCTCATCGATTGCTTCCTGACGGTGTAAGGGGCTAGGGACTGGGGGCTGGGGGCTGGGGGAGCCGAAGCCCTCTCCCTGATCCCTGACCCAATGACATCGAAGACAGCGCGAACCGTGAACAGTGCACGGTGAATCGGACTCTTCCTGGCCAGCCAGGCCTCGCGGAAGGTTTCCGTCATCTCGTCCATGTGGCGTTCCCGCCAGCCCGAAGGGAAGGCGCGGGCAGCGAGCCGGAAGAGGAGCAGGGCGAGGCGCTGCATCATCGGGCCGGGTGAGGATCCCAGCTCCGCCGCCTGGCCACGGCGACCAGGCGGCGCATCCGCTCGGTTTCCGCAAGGGCGGTGGCGATGCCCTTCGGGGTGACCCGGTAGTGGCGACGCGGGGGTCCGCCCGACTCCTCACCCTTCGGGGCCCGGGCCTCTTCGATCAGGCCGCCGTCCATCATGCGAGCCAGGGTGGCGTAGAGGGTGCCGGGGAGGAGCTCCTCCCTGCCGCCGGTCAACTCGTTGAAGCGCCGCATGATGGCGTAGCCGTGGAGCACCTCGCCCGCCAGGGCGAGGAGGACGTGGTAGACCGGGGGGCTCAGGGGCTCTGCTGCGTCGCCGGGTGTGCGGTCGGGCATGGAATTCCTCCACTATAATCTGATACATGATAGTGGAGGAGGGTTGCGTCTGCCGCTATTCTGCCCGCAACGCCTCCAGCGGATCCGCCCGCGTCGCTCGCCACGCGGGAACCAGGGCACGCGGCGGCGCTGACCAGGAGCAACAGCACCCCGGTCCGGAGATACACCGCCGGCTCGAGCGGAGACACCTCATAGAGCGATGCCCTCAGCACGCGGGTTAGCCCCACCGCCCCGGCCGCGCCGAGCAGTAGTCCCGCCAGTGGGAAGCCCATCCCTTCGCGCACCACCCGCCGCACCACCCTCTTGAGTAACTATCGTCGTAGCAGGGCGTGGGATGCGCGATCTCGACCAGCAGCACTCGCGGGAAATCCGGGCTGGTCAACTCCTCGTAGGTCGGCGCTATCTTGAGGCACCGCCGCCCTCGACCTGATCACCTTGCTCACCGCTCGCGCCCTCCTGATCTCCACCAGCCAGGCCCTTGCTCGTGCGGCCGAGTTGCTGGTCGCCATTCTGCTGGTCCGTCTGCTGAGTCCGCAGGAATGGGCCAACATCGCCCTCCTGCTCTCCCTCTACACGGCCGCCCTCGGGCTGGCCAGCTTCGGGCTGCCCGAGGGGATGCTCTTCTTCCTGGGGCGGCTCGCGCCCGGGGAGCGGCGGAGCTTCCTGGTCCAGACCACTCTGCTCCTCGCGATTTGCGGGGCTGTCGCCGGCGCCCTCCTCTCCGGGCTGGCGCCGCTACTCGCCAGAGCGCCCTTCGAGGTCGCCGGCCTGATCCCGGTGCTCGCGCTGGCGGTCCTGCTCGAGGTACCCAGCCTGGCGGCGCCGCAGCTGCTCATTGGGGACGAGCGGGTTCGGGAAGCCGCCGCCTACTACGCGGGTACCGCGGGCCTCCGGCTCGGCGCGGTTACGCTGCCGATCGTGCTCGGGTACGGAGTGCGGGGAGCCGTCGTCGGCCTGGTCTTTTCCGGCGCACTCAAGCTCCTGCTCCACGGCGGCCTGGTGGCCTGGCTCACCCCGAGCGGCCCGCTGCGCCTGCGCTGGGCCGCGGTGCGGGAACAGCTGGCCTTTACCGCGCCGCTCGGCCTCACGGTGTGTGCCTCCGCACTCACTGCGAGCGTCGGGAAGTGGCTCGTCGCGCTGTGGGCTCCCGCCGAGCTGGGCGCCTACGCCATCGCCGGGACGCAGGTTCCGGTGATCCCGATTCTCGCGGTCGCTACGGGAACGGTGCTGGCCACCCGGATGGTGCACGCCTTCCGGCATGGCCTGATCGCAAGGGCGGCCGCCTATTGGGAAGCGAGCACCGCCCGCATGGTGGTCCTGGTGGCCCCGATCACGACGGCGATCGTGCTCGGGGCTCCCGAACTCATCCCCCTGCTCTTCGGGCGCGCGTACTCCTCCGCCGTCCTCCCCTTTCAGATCTGCAGCCTGATTCTCCTGAGCCGCATCGCGGATCACGGGGGCACCCTGCGCTCGGCCGGGGACACGGCCGCGCTCTGGCGGGGGAGCCTGCTCTTGCTCGGCGCGAATCTATTGTTCGGCATTCCGCTCACCGTCGCCTTCGGTATGCTCGGTACCGCGGCGGGTGCGGTGCTCTCCCAGGCGGTGGCCTGGGTCTATCTGCTCTCCCGAATCGCCGCTGCCACCGGGCAGAGGCTCGGCTCGGTGGTGCCCTGGAAGCTCTACGGCCTGGTGCTCGCGCTGTCGGGAGCGGCCGCCGCGGCTGCGGCGCTGCTCGCCGGCCTCGGCCCGAGCGCGCCATTGCCTCGGCTCGGCGTGCGCTGGGCGAGCTTTGCGATCCTGTTCACCGCCGGGGCCCGCGCGTTAGCGCTGCGCCGGCGGCTTCCAGCTATTCCCGACGATCACGCGAGCTTTCGCGCCCCGGCGGCGGCGTAGCTGCTCCCCCTCGCGGTGATCCACTATGCGCGGACGGATCCCCGCTCGTCGCTCGGTGGGGTGCAGGGGTTCGCCCGTGGTTGGATCGCCCGGTATCGTGAGGCCTGGCGGGAACAGGCAGAAGCCCCGGGACCACCGCCAGAGCCGGATCGGGGCCGCCAAAAACGCGGGAGGGGGCGCGAACATCGGGAAGCACCTCATACTCCGCCGCGGCGGCGGGCCGCCCGGCGATGACTTCCCGCAGCCATGACGAGTCGCTCACGGCGCCGCCGTCCCGCCGTTCCACGCTGGAGAAGAGGAAGCGCCCTCCGCTCTCCCGCCAGCGGGTGATGTACGTCGGGCTGATCAGCGCATGATACGCGGGCTCAGACCAGCCCAGTTCGGCGACCATCAGCAGGGTCGGCGGCGGCTCTGGGGAGGGCCGCAGCAGGGAGCGACCCTGGGTGCGGAGCACGTCCCGGTCGAAGCCCAGCTCGTCAAGCAGGGTGGGCACGATGTCGAGGCTGCTGGTAAACCCTTCCGCCAGCGGTACCCGCACCGGACCCGGAAAGCTGATCCAGAGCGGCACTCGAGCCTGGTAGTCGTTCACGCCGGAGCCGTGCCCGAGCTGGCCGCGCTCCAGAAACTCCTCACCATGATCGCCCGTGACGATGACGATGGTTCGTGCCAGGACGCCGCTCGCGCGCAGCGGTTCCAGCACTCGGGCGATTTCCGCGTCCTCGAAGCGGAGGCTGTTGGCGTAGCGGATCCGGGCCGCGCGGACGCTGGCCTCGGACATCGCCCGATAGATCCGCTCCGGGCGCTTTCCCGGCGCGCCGGTTCGCGCCATCCCCGGGTCATCGTAGGGCCAATGGGTCGCGTCGAACGTCAGGAGATCGAATGCCGGCTGCGACGGGTCTCGGCGTGAGAGATCGACGAGTAGGGAATCCACCATACTGAGGTCGCCGGCGGGAATCGAAGGCGCGTGGACTTCGGCGACGATCGCCTGGGGCGGGAGAAACGCGCGCAGCTCGCCGTAGTACAGCGAAAGGCCCTTGGCGATCCGCAGCCGGTACCCGTTCTGCGCCAGCAGAGTCAGGAACGGAAAGCTGAGCCTCGCCCCCCGCGCCTCCTGCAGGTGATAGGCCGACAAGCCCGTCAGCATGGAGAAAATGCCGCCCCGGGTCATGTTCGCGACGCTCCAGTGCTCGCGCTCGCGCCGGAGCTGGAAGCGCTCCCGCTGCGCGAAGAGCGCGGGCATGGTGCTGTCGGCGATGGCGTCGGACCGGAAGGATTCGCACACGATCCAGAGGATGTTCAGCTTGCGCGGCACTGTGGGGACAGGCGCCCGCCGAGCCCAGTCGAAGTACGCCGCGGTCCGCTGCGGCTCAGCGAGGCGGGGGAATTGCAGCCGGCTCCGTCCGACCCCAAGCAGCAGGGTTTCGGTCCGGAGGGAAATCGGCGTGCCCTCATCCAGCATCAGTACTGCCCGCTGATTGCGCGCAGCGTAATAGCCGACATAGCCGCGCACGGCTAGGTGCAGGCACAGGAATACGCCGGTCATGACGAGCGCCGTCCGGCGCACGAACCGCGCTCCGGAGCGCGCGGCCGCCGCCTGAATCAGGCCCGCGACACCGGCGGCCAGGCCGCACAGGATGGCGGTCTCGATCATCACGCGGGTGGGGGAGACTCCGGCGAGCAAGAGGCTTGCCGGCGCGGTGAGGTAATCCCAGACTTGCGGCACCGTGAGCCGGATGCCGAATCCCGCGTGGACGATGGCCCAGACCACAATCCATCCGGCGCAGGCGACGCCGGGAAGCACCAGGGCGGTGCGCAGCGTCGCGGGCAGCCGGCGGGAGCTCCAGGCAGCCAGACCGATCAGCATGGCCACGAAGCAGCCCAGTTGCAGGAAGCTGAGCAACCGGAACACGCCGAAGAGTGGTGGCCGGGTGTACCAGCCGAAGAAGGCTTTCGAGAACAGCAGGACCACCGCCACCAGCCCCACGATGACCGTCAGCAGCAGGGCGTAGACCACCTGCCCGCGGGCCTCGCGCGACCGGTCAGCAGCGGACAAAGCCATACTCCTCTCCTCCAGGCGACACCGCGAACAAACGGTATTCCAGGCGGCGGAGCGCCGCCAGGGCGGCCCTGGTCTTCCCGAAGCCCACGGCCGGAAAGCGGTGATGAAACTCCACCAGGATCTGGGCCGGGCGCACGTCCGAGCGCTCCAGGTCCTCGATCACGGCATACTCCGCCCCTTCGATGTCCAGCTTGAGCAGGTCGAGGTGGTCGTGCCCGAGCTCCTGCATGATCGAGGCAAGCCTGCGCAGCGGAACCGTGATCGGCCGCGCCCGCGTCGATCCAGGGGGAAGCACGCTATGGGATACATGCTCCGGCTTGTGGGGCGGGAAGAAGCTGACGAGACCGTCCCGCTCGCCGATGCCGTAGGCGTGCATGATGAACTCCGTCGGCAGGCGCTGTCGCTCCACCCAACCAAGCGACCGAGGGGTGGGATCGAATCCATGGACCGTGAGCCCGAACCGCTGGATGAGCCCCAGGTCGAAGCTGGCGTCTTCCCCGATGCCGAACGAGTAGACGATCGAACCGGCGTGGAGCCCGTCGACCGCCACGTCCCAGCCGCCGTAGTCGGAGCCGAAGCGCTCGGTGCGGCACTGGATTTCGACCCGTGGATACCGCTCGCCCCCGATCAGTGCCTGCGCGAGGCGCAGCGCTCTGCGAAAGATTCCTGAACGGCGCGCCATGAGCTGGAATATCGCCACCCGGTCTGGGATGTGAAGCTGGCGGCGGGCCGGCTTCAATTTGGTCGACGCCACCTATCGCAGCGAGCTACGGGAAATCAACGAGCTCAACTACGCGCGCTTCGAAGCCGTCGCTTGCCGAGCGAGCGTTTCACGAGTGAGGCCGGGGGCACTCGCCCCTATATTCTCGCGAATGACCCCATCCCGCCCGATCGGTCTCATCGTCGCCGCCGCCCTGCTGCTCGGCTGTGGCTCCCGCGACCCCACAACATCCCAGCCCCGCCCCACCCGCTACGCCGACCTCGTCACCTTCTTCACCGACTGGCGCACCTTCCAGCGCCCCAAGCTCATACACGGGATCCCGGATTACACCAAAGCGGCGATGACGGCTCAACAGGCCGAGCTCGCAAACTGGCAGCGCCGCCTCGCCGCCTTCGACACCACCGGCTGGTCCATCCCCCAGCAGGTCGACTACCACCTCGTCCGCGCCGAGCTCAACGGGCTCGACTTCGACCACCGCGCGCTCGAGCCCTGGGCCAGAAACCCCGGCTTCTACGTCACCGTCTTCACCGAGCAGAGCGACCAGCCCGCCCGCGAGGGCCCCTTCGCTTACGGAGCCGTCGAGCTCTGGAAGTATTCCTTTCCGCTGGAGCCGTTCGCCGTCGGCCGGCTCGAGCCCGGCATCCGCGCCATCCCGGCCCTGCTGGTGCAGGCCCGCCGGAACCTCACCGGCAACGCCGCCGATCTCTGGAATTACGGCACCAAGGCCATCCAGCAGCAGGCCGCCGATCTCGCCCAGCTCGCCTCCCGACTCGGCGGCGCCGGCGCGCCGCTCGCCGCAGCGGTGAGCGCAGCCAAGGCTGCGACCGATTCCCTCCTGACCTGGCTGGAGGCCCAGGCTCCCTCGAAGACCGGCCCCTCCGGCATCGGGATCGCCAACTACGACTGGTACCTCAAGCGCGTCCAGCTCGTCCCTTACACCTGGCAGGACGAAGTCACCCTGATGCAGCGCGAGCTGGCCCGAGCCACCACCTCCCTCGCCTTCGAGGAGCAGGCCCATGCCCGGCTGCCGCTCCAGACTCCGATCGCGAGCGCCGCCGAGTACGACCGCCGCTTCAATGCCGGCGTCACCGAGTACATGAAGTTTTTAAAGCAGCACGACCTGCTCACCATCCGCGACGACATGGAGCCCGCGCTCCGCGCCCGCATCGGCAGCTTTTCCCCGGGCCCCCGCGAATTCTTCGGCGAGGTCGACTACCGCGACCCCGAAGTGATGCGCACCCACGGCTACCACTGGTTCGACAAGGCGCGCCTGGCGCGTGACCCCCATCCCAGCCCCGTGCGGCGGGAAGCGCTCCTCTACAACATCTTCAACACCGCACCGAGGGCCATGCCACCGGCTGGGAGGAGCTGATGATGCAGGCGGGCATGCTCGACTCCCGCCCGCGGTCGCGGGAGCTGGTGTACGTCCTGCTGGCCGAGCGCGCCGCCCGCGCGCTGGGGGATCTCAGGATGCACAGCAACGAGGTGACCCTGGAGCAAGCCTCGGCTTTCGCGGCGGCGAACACGCCCCGCGGCTGGCTGCGCCTGGAAGGCGCGCTGGTTCGGGACGAGCAGTTCCTGTACCTCCAGCAGCCGGCCTACGGCACCAGCTACGTCATCGGCAAGATCGAGATCGAGAAGCTGCTGGCCGAGCGCAAGCGGCAGCAGGGCGAGGCCTTCCGCATGGAGCGTTTCATGGAAGCGTTCGAGGCCGCGGGCCTCATCCCCGCGGCCCTGATCCGTTGGGAGCTGACCGGCCAGCTGCCGGACGACGTCAGGCGGATGCTGGCCCCGGCGCCGGATCCATCACCGGCTCACT
>DASYPD010000094.1:0-2675 GCA_036007005.1 Gemmatimonadales bacterium | reverse complement strand
GCACTCGCGGCGCCGAAGCCATCGACAGCAGCAGCGCCAGCACCAGACCTGCGTGGATGACGATCGAGCCGGCCAGACCGGCCCAGACGGCGCCGCGGGGCAGCCGCTCCGCTCGCACGGTCAGTGCGGTACCTCCTCTTCCTCCGTGGTCATGTTGACATTGCTGACACCGGCGGCGCGCATTGCCGCGAGTACCCGCACGACGACGCCGTAGCTCACCCGGCGATCGCCTCTCAGAAAGACGTTCGAGGTTCCCCGCCTGGCCACAAGGGCGCGGAAGCTGGCGCGAAATTCTTCATAGCTGACCCGCGTCTGATCCACCCAGATCTGGCCCGTGCGATCGACGGTGACGATGATGCCTGTCTTGGGAGGCAGCGGGCGGCCTTGCGCCTTGGGCAGCTCGACGGGCACGCCGCCCTGCATCATCGGCGCGGTGATCATGAAGATGATCAGCAGCACGAAGGCGACATCCACCAGCGAGGTGACATTGATGTCCGCCGTCGGCATCAGTCTCCGCCGGCGCCCGCCCGCACCGCCCAACAGCCCGCCGTTCATCTAGAGCAGTCCTTCCCGCGCCATCCAGCCTACCAGGGCGTTGCCGAAGCCTTCCAGTTCGGACTCGAAATCCCCGACCTTCCCCGCGAAGTAGTTGTACCCGATGAGCGCGGGAATCGCCGTCGCCAGCCCTGCCACCGTCGTCACCAGCGCCTCGGCCACGCCCGGCGCCACGGCGGCGAGATTGCCCGAGCCTCCGGCCGAGATGCCGATGAATGCGTCCATTACTCCTAACACGGTCCCGAGCAGACCGAGCAGCGGGCTGACCGCGCCGATCGTCGCCAGCCAGGTGACGTAGCGTGCCGCGCCGTCCCGCTCCGCCGCCACCTCTTTGCCGAGCACCATCTTCAGCGCTTCGAGCTGGGAGGGCGAGAGCGCCCCGTGACCGGTTCCCTCCTCACGCAACACGCCCGGTTGCAGCTGCGCATAGAAGCTCAGCCCCTCCCGGAACAGCCGCGTGAACGGTGAGGGCGGCAGCTTCATCGCCGAGCGGTAGGCCTCCTGCAGCCGGGGCGAGCGGCCCAGCTCCTCAAGAAAGCGCGCCGATTGCCGTTGCAGCCGCCGGAATTGCCACCACTTCAGCACGATGAGGAACCAGGAGGCCAGCGAGAAGAGGATCGTGACGATGAGAACGAGCTTCGTCTCCGGGCTGGAGAGCAGCACGAGCTCATAGGGTGATTTCGGATTCCTCACCACGGCTTGGAGGAGCATCATCGCGGAAAGATAGGGGTGCAGCGCCCCGCCAAAAACGCCGTGCCCCGCAAGGTCATGCTACGACGCTGCGGGGCACGGGGGGGGGGAGGAAGTCCTTGCGTCCTTCCGTCTTTCGGTCTTACGACGGCAACTTGGCGACCAGCTTGACCCGGGTACCGGGTGGAATATCCGGCGACAACACGTTACGCACCTTCACGGTGGCGGTGCGCTCCCCGACGTGCACCACCTGCAGCGTCGCCATTACCTCGTCCATGGCGTCGGCCGCGGCCCGCGATTGCGGCCCCGGTGTGCGCCGCGCCTCGAACAGGTCTCCCAGCGCGATGCCGTCCCGCCGGCCGAGGTCCAGGAAAAGGATCTGCTGCGGCAGGCGCAGGTCGCTGTGCTCTCGCGCCGCCAGCACCTGCCCTTCGAGCCCGTCGTTGATCCGCTTATAGTCTCCGGCTCCTGGATCGGAAAACTTTTCGGCCGGCAACACTGCCTGGCCGTCGCGAATCGGCCCGAAGATGGCCACCACATCGCCGATGGCCTGCGAGCCGTTTTGACCGGTGATCCGCACCAGCCCTGTCGGCACGATGAGCTGTCCATAGCCCGGCGGGCCTTCCCGGCGATCCACGACCACCAGGGTGTCGCCCGCGGCGTAGCTCGCGCCTTCCGGCGGCGCGACCGCGACGCGGGTGAACAAGAGAACGGCGGCGCGCGCCCGAGAGCTCTTGATCTGCTCCGGCGTTACGGGACCGAGCAGGTTTCCGAATGAAAAGGTCCCGCTGTCGGTGAGAAAACCGCCGGAGAGGAACTCGCCCATGCGCACCGGGTGCGCTTTGACCGCGCCATAGCTCTTGAACGAGCTCGACACCGAGGCCACTCGATGGCGCCGGAAGAGCTCCATGCCCTGCTCTTCGCCCTCCTCGGTTTGTCCTGTCACCTGGACCACCGGCGGCTTGCGCGGTGGCGTGTCGATCACCTCTCGGGCAGGAGGTCGCGGAGCGGCAGCAGGCAGCGGAGCGGCAGCAGGCATTGGAGCTGGCGGAGGCATCGCAGCCGGCGGAGGCATCGGAGCCGGCGACGGCAGGGCCGCGCGAGGTGGAGCGGCCGGAGCCGGTCCCGGCACGGTGGAGGAGATCCGCAACTTCAGCACGACTCCCTCCTTGAGCTCCGTCGGGTCGGACACCACGTCCTTATTCAGCTCGTAGAGTCGCGGCCAGAGATACGGATCGCCCAGTTCCATCCGGGCGATGCTCCAGAGCGTCTCGCCGCTCCGGACGGTGTGCGTGCTCGGCTTGGTGGCTTGCGCCGTAGAGCCGCCCGGGAGAATCAGGGCGACGAGGGCAGCCAGGCTAGAACGGTAGATCGTCATCCTCGGCATCGAGTGCCTCCGGGAAATCTTCGAAGGACTCTTCCTTGGCAGA
>DASYPD010000093.1:0-5991 GCA_036007005.1 Gemmatimonadales bacterium | reverse complement strand
TTGATGTTGTGGCCCGCTTTCTTCAGCGCCGGATCACCCAACAGCTCGGCGAGTGGGGCGCAGCCGGGATCCGTCAGCGGCGGCAGATTGCTGACCGGCGCCGGGGCGGCCAGCTCTCCCGCGCGCGGCCGATGCGCGAAGGGGAGATACCAGGCAGTCTCCGGCGTGGTGGCGAGGGACATTCCGATGAGCTCTGCGTCGTGTGGCTCGAGAGAGCTGGTCTCGGTATCCAGCGCCACCAGCGGAGCCGCCCGCAGTGCCGCGATCAGCTCGGCCAAGCGCGCGACCTCCGCGATCACACAGGGTTGCCCGGCGATCGCAGGGGCAACAGGGGCCTCCGGGACGGCAGGCTCGCCCGGAACCGGCAGGACCAGGGGCTCCGCGGGTCCTTCGGCCTCGGCGAGGCGCTTGGCCAGGGTGTGAAACTCCAGCCGGGCCAGCTGCTTGAGCAGCGCCGCGCGGTCCGGCTCCCGGGTTAGGGCCTCCTCGAGCTCGAGGCTGAACGGAACGTCGGTTTTGAGGGTAACCAGCTCGAGCGAGAGCCGCGCCTCCGCCACCTGCTGCTGCAGCGCCTCGCGGGCTCGCTTGCCGGGCAGCTCGGCTGCTCGCGCCAACAAGGTTTCCAGGTCCCCGTACTGCTGCAACAGCTGCACGGCCCCTTTCTCCCCGATCCCGCGCACCCCGGGAACGTTGTCGGAGCTGTCGCCGACCAGCGCGAGATAATCCGGGACCTGGCGCGGGTCGACACCCAGCCGCTCGGTCGCATTGCGCTCATCCACCCAGTGCTCCTCCACCCCGGCGGGACCCCCGCGACCCGGGTTGAGCAGCGCGATCCGTGGCCCGACCAACTGATGAAAATCCTTGTCGCCCGACACGATGACGACCTGACGCCCGGCGGCGGACTCTCGCCGCGCCAGGGTCGCGATCACGTCGTCAGCCTCGTAGCCCGGGACCGCAAGAACGGGCACCCGGAACGCCGCGAGGAGGGCACTCACCTGCTCCAGCGCGAGAGCGAAGTCCGCCTGCAGCTCCTCCCCGAGCTTGGCGCGAGTCGATTTGTACTCTGGGTAGCGTTGGGTGCGGAACGAATCGCCCGCATCGAGCACCCAGACGAGATAGTCGGGCTGGTATTTGCTCTGCAGGCGCAAGAGAAAGTTGACGATGCCCCACGCCGCCGAGGTGTTTTCACCGCGGCTGGTGCGGAGCGGACGGGCAATCAGCGCGAAGAAGGCGCGATAGATGAGAGCGTGGCCGTCGACGAGAAACAATTGCGGTGGGTCGTGCTGCGGCATGCTGAAAGGTAAGGGAGTAGCGAATAGGGAGCAGCGAATAGGAATGAGCTTCCCTACTCCCCACTCCCTACTCCCTACTCCCTATCTGCTGTTCCCCAGCCGCATCGCCTGTGCGCGCGCGCGGGCGAACTCCGCTCGGGAGGGAACCGTCATCCGCAACCGCGAGAAACCCAGCCGGCCGGTGAAGTCGATCGTGACGCGGTAGGTGCTGAAGTACCACCGCACGATGCGCTCCTCGGTGCCGGGCGGAGTCTCGATGATCTGATCGGGCTCGCCGAGGGTGACGAATACTTCCCCGCGATCGGTGCGCCACCCCGGCCCGCCCTCATCATTGAAGCGCTGGTTCGCGAGGGCGATCCGGGTGAAATACAGGTCGAGTGCTTCGTTTTCCGGAGTTTCCGGCCGGGGATCGCTGGCGATCCAGAATTCCCGCCAGAGACGCGGGCGGTCGGCGGTCTTGGCGCTGCGGAGCGCATTCAGGCGGTCCGGCGCCCAGAGGAAGTAGCGCAGCAAGGCGAGCAGATTGTCGTAACTCGTGACGACCCAGCTGCGGGAAAAGGAGACCAGGGCCGAGAGCTTCTTGGCCTCGGGTCCTTCCCCGACCGTAATGCGGAGCTCGCCCAGGGGCGGTGCATCCGACGCCAGCCGCACCACATGGGCCTCGAGCGGACGGCCGCCCTGAAAGGTGATGGCGCTGCGGAAGATCACGCTGTCACGGTCGTCGCGCACCTCGATGGGAATCTGCCGCGGTCCCGCAAACTGGTAGCCCTCCTCGTACAGCAGCAGCGAATCTCCGCCGCCATTCGCGACGGTGCCGCGCGGATTGAGGACCAGCATGAGCGAATCGGTCGGCTGCTGGCGGGGGCGCGCCTGGTAAACCAGGATCGGCGGGCTCACGCTGCCCGGGCGGAACGCCGGCACCTCGAGCACCTGCTCGGCGCGCGAGAAGGCGTTGGAGGCGGGATCGCGAGCCGTCACCGAGAGCGTGTAGCTGCCGGGCGCCAGCAAGAAGCCCTGCTCCACAATGACGCTCTCGTCTCCGCGCTGGGTCTCCGCAAAGGAGCCGACCCGCACGATTTCGTCTCGCACGGCCTGGACCGGGGCTCCCGCGCGATTCTCGGAAGGTGCCACCGGACGAACCCCGCTTCCGGCTCCAGGCGTGAAAGTGTATTCGACCCGGAATCGAGTCGAGAAGGAGCGGGCTTCCCGCGTGAAAGCAAACGCGTGGTTCTCGAACGAGACGGCGACCCTCGCGATGGTCGAATCCCCCCGCCCCGCCACAAACGCGATACTCCCCACGAAGGGCATCGGCCCGCTGGCCGCCAGCCGTCCCATGCGCTGGTACAGGGCGGGCAGATTGAAGAGCTCGGTGAGCGTCTGCTCCGTGCTGGGTGTCACGCTGCCCGCCGGCGTGCGCCCGGAACCGCAGGCGAGCGCGGCGAGCAGCAGTCCGGGCGAGAGGCTGCGCCGGAACAATTCGGAGGTCGTCATGCACGCGCCGCGATCGAGGAAGCGAAGTCGCCGGAGTGGGGTGGGTATTCGAGCAGGGGGACGCCGGAGGGCCGCGAGGCCCACACGCGCGCTTGTAACCACCCGTGCCCGGCAGTAGCTTGGACTGCCTCCCATGAGCCAAGATAATCTCGTCGGCCGGACCGTGGCCGGATACAAACTTCTCGCCCACGTGGGTGAGGGCGGCACCGCGACCGTCTATCGCGCAGAGCATCCCGAGCGGGGAGCGGCGGCCATCAAGATCCTGCGCCCGCGGATGGCCCAAGACCCGATCGCGGTCAAGCGCTTCCTGCGCGAGGCCGAGTTCGGGACCCGAGTCAGCCACGAGAACATCATTCGCACCTACGACTTCGGGGAAGCGGAGGGGATTTACTACCTGGCGCTCGAGTGGGCCAAGGGCGAGCCGCTGGCGAGTTTCCTCAGCTCGGCAGGGAGGCTGGCTCCGCCGGTCGTCGCCAATATCATCGAACAACTCGGGCTGGCACTCGCCGTGTCCCACAAGGCGGGGATCATCCATCGCGATCTCAAGCCGGCCAACATCATGTACGATCCGGAGACCCAGACGGCCCGGCTGCTGGACTTCGGGATCGCCCGTGATGCCGAGGATAACCCGGCCGAGCGACTAACCCGCGCCGGCTTCTTCGTCGGCACTCTGCAGTACGTTGCCCCCGAGGCCCTCTCGGGGGAGCTGGTGGGAGAGCAAGCCGACGTCTATAGCCTCGCCACGATCGCCTACCATCTGTTGACCGGCGTGCTCCCCTTCCCCGGCCGCAGCCCGCGCGAACTGTTCCAGCAGCTGCTCACCCAGTCCGCGATCCCGCTCAATGAGGCGGTCAAGGGACTCAAGTTTTCTCCCGCCATTGAGCAGGCCGTGATGAGGGGATTGGAGCGCGATCTCTCCAAGCGGTGGAAGACCGTCGAGGATTTCGCGCGGGCCTTCTGCGCGGCGGCGACCGAGGAGTCCGGTTCCGCGAAGAAGCCCGGGTTCTTTGCGTCGTTTTTCCGCCGGAGCGGTGAGTGAGCGAGCGGGAGTCGCTCGCGGCCCTGCTCCGCGAGCGCTCCATCAAGTTCGGGGATTTCGAGCTGGCCTCCGGTCAGCGCTCCAGCTACTACATCGACGCGCGCAAGACCACCATGTCGGCCGAGGGCCAGCTGCTCATCGGACGACTCGGACTCCGCGCCATTCGCGCGGCGGGTTGGCTGCCGGCCGCAGTGGGAGGCCTCACTCTGGGCGCCGACCCAGTCGCCTTGGCCATTGCGCGAGCCAGCCTGGACGAGCCCCCCGTAATCCAGGCTTTCAGCGTTCGGAAGGCGCCCAAGCAACACGGAACGGCAAGCCGGATCGAGGGGAATTTCATCCCCGAGCTCCCGGTGGTGGTGCTGGAAGACGTAATCACCTCCGGTGGCTCCGCCTGGCAAGCGGTCGAGGCGGTGCGGGCCCAAGGCGGCCGAGTCCTGGGGGTGTTGGCGGTGGTCGATCGGCTCGCCGGGGGCCGTGCCATGCTCGAGAGCCAGGAGCTTGTAGTAGTTGCTCTTACAACTATTAAAGATCTCGGCATCCAACCCGCCTAAGGGCAGCTCGCTTCACCTCGCGCGGCGCCGTGGAGCGGATGGAAGGCCGCCCAGACGTTCCGGTATGGCAACACCAGCTGCGCAAGAAAACGGTCCAAGGCGCTGGGGAAGGGGAAGCGACGGCGGAACTCGCCCGGGGTAATTCCCAACATGGCGCGCAGGGTACGGCCGAAGCTCTGCGGCGAGGAGCAATCGAGCTGGTACGCGACATCGGAGACGGAGCGGCCCCCGCCTTCGAAATACTGCGCGGCATAGAGCAGCCGGATGGCCGCAAGGTAGGTCTTGGGGGAGGGAAGTCCCGCGCGCGAGAAGCGGGACATCAGCGTACTGGGCTTGAGGTGAAAGCGCGCGGAAAGCTCACGCACCGCAGTGACTTCCGGCGCGAGCCTGACGGTGAACTCGAGGAAGAAGCGGGCATCAGCGGGAAGCTCGGGGAGGCCGGCGAGCAGCGGGCCGAGGATCCGCGCAGCACCCCGTGTCGCCGGTTCCGCCACGAGCTGGCGCAGCCGAGTCCACCCTGCCGCTGCGGTGACATCGACGACCTGGCGCACGCCGGTCGCGCCGAATCGGAGCAGGGTCTCCGACGCGCTTCCATCGTGGCGGGTGACCAGCGCCACAGTGGGGACGCCAGGGAAGCTGCGCACCAGCTGATCCACCATGTCGCTGCGCTCCCCCGCGCAGTGGTGCACCGAAAGGAGCACCGCATCGACCGCTCGCTCGCGCACCGCGCGAACCGCCTCAGGCACCGAGCTCCGGTGCAGCACCGCGAAGCAACCCACACTCGCCGCGTCCAGACTGGCGCGCTCGGCAGGTGCGAGTACGGCTGCCACGGTTGGGCTCGCCGAGTGGAGCTGCTCCAGTGAACGGGCACCCCGCGGAAAGACGCTGGCGGACATCGGCGCAGCTCTGGTTGGGTTGCGGCCACGTTCGCTCGCCACCCTCAAACGCCCCTCAACCGTCAGGACAGCATTTCTCCGGTGCACTCGGCTGATTCTTGCGAAGACTGGTGGGGGATGGTCCCCGGCTCTATTTTCAGGAACGGGTAGGACGCGATGGTCGCGGGGCAACGCGAGTTCCCCGAGGAAAGTCCGAGCTCCATCGGGTAGACTGCCAGGTAATGCCTGGGCGCCGCGAGGCGACGGAAAGGGCCACAGAGAACAGACCGCCCCGGAGAGGCCGAGAGGTCAATTCGAGGTAAGGGTGAAACGGTGGGGTAAGAGCCCACCGCCCCGAGCGTAAGCGAGGGGGCACGGCAACCCCCAGTCGGAGCAAGGCCAAATAGGCGGCGAGGTGTGACCCACACCGACCAGCCCCGAGCGCAAGCGGAGGGAAGCCGCGGGTAGGCTGCTCGAGGTGGCCGGTGACGGCCATCCCAGACAGATGACCATCCCGTGACCCTGAGCCGCGAGGCGAAGGGGAAGGGAACAGAACTCGGCTTACGGTCCGACCCGTGCCCCCGGCTACGCTACGCGATGCCGGGGGTTCTGCTTCATGCGACCGGCTGGCGTTTTCCTCTTGGGAGGTTTTCATGTCTAAGCGTTCACTGTTCGTCGCCGGTGTCGGTCTCGCCCTGGGGTTCCCCGCCACGCGCGCTCCGGTCATCACGCACTACCGAGTG
>DASYPD010000092.1:0-3343 GCA_036007005.1 Gemmatimonadales bacterium | reverse complement strand
CTCTGTTCTATATATGCACGCACAATTGCCTGAGCTGGGTGCTGCCGAAACCGAATTGTCGGTGAATGCTCCGGATCGACCATCTATCCTTTTATTCTGCAACGTCTTAGGGCTGGAGGTAGCTGAGTCAGATCTTATCTGCTAGATTGGCCCGCCCCGTGCACAGAAGACTTGTAACGGTTTTTCAAGAGCCAGATTAACTCCCTACAACGGCTGGTCCGGGAGGTCTTGTGAAAAGGATGCGGTTGGTCCTGTCGGCCATTGCGCTGGCGGCATTGCTGCCCTTGACGGCGCAGGCTCAGAATACCTTGCCGGGGAAAATGAAATGGGCCGGCACTAACAAGTCCTTCGTGTGGTACTGGCGGGAATCCAACGGTACGGTGATCGGTGCCTACGGCGGCGGCGTCTACGCGGCCGATCTCCAGTTCAACTCGACCGGCTCCACCTACTACTGGCCGGCGCATGGCACCAGCGGTTTCGGACCCGCGGTGGACATCTACTGCATCGACTTCCTGCACCGCGTGAACACCAGCAGCAGCGGCTACGACGCCTATTACACGAACCTCTCGGGGCCGCTGACGAATACGCGATCGGCGAACCTGAACCTCTACCTCGAGGCCGCCTACCTCGCCGATCAGATGGAGACCTTCGGATATTCGACGTTGTCGGATAAAGTGGCGCGGGCCCAAATCCACGCCGCGATGTGGTGGATCCTGTCGGGTGAGCCGAGCGGCACGTGGAACGGAGTGGGCAGCACCGGCAGCGCGGCGAGCTACCTCTCGATGGGGAGCACGAACGCCTGGGTCCTGCTCGCGCAGGCGAATTACGGCTCGGTCAACGCCGCGGCCTGGACGGTCATCACCGACAAATGCGTGACCACCGCGAGCCATAACCTGCTGGGCTTGGCCACGGCGGATAATTGCTCGCAGGAATTCCTGGCGCGCAACAACGTTCCGATCCAGACCAACGTCGTGCCCGAGCCGGGCTCGCTGCTGCTGCTCGGGACCGGTCTTGCCGCGGTGGCGCTGGCCGGCCGGCGCAAACGGCGGGGGCCACCCGCGCCGTGAATCAGGCCAACATCGATCGATTGCGCGGAGTGCTGTATCTGGTTGCCGCGATCTTCGTGGTGACGCCGTGCGTCGACATCATCGCCAACGTGGCGCCTTTGCACCTCGAGGTCCCGGAGTGGCGTTTCGGGGCCCTGGGTGTGGCCTCCAACTACCTGATCTCGATCATCTTTGGCGCGGCCCTCGCCATGACCGTCGCCATCACGACCGGTACCCGCTTCACCATGAGGACGTTTGGCGCCCTCGGGCTGCTCGCGGCGCTCGGCTTGCTGCTGGCGGGCGTGTCTCTGCTGCTGGATATGTTCCAGCTGCGTGCCCAGGTGCCGACCGAGTCGGTGGCTGCCTATGAGACGGGCGGTTGGAAGACATTCTTCAAGCTTGTCTCGACCGCGCTGGCGCTGGGCACGATCGGCGTCGCACTCTGGCGCAGCGCGGCGGCACAAGCGCGCACGGCCGCCGCTGCGTTTCTGATTGGCGAGCAGAAGGCCTGATCAGGGAGCTTTGATCGCGGCGTACACCAGCCGCTGAAACTCGAGCGGCACGGTGGGATTCCCCGGCAGGAACTGCGACCAGAGCATCGCGATGAGGTCCCGCTGGGGATCGATCCAGAAATATGTTTCGGCGTACCCCCACCAGCGATAGATCCCCGGTGCGCCCGGCAGTCCGGTGAGCGCCGAATCCACCAGCACCGCTCCCCCGAATCCCTGGCCATAGCCGGACTGCGCAAGCGCGTCTTTCGGGATGCGCCCGACCGCGGGCGGCAGCTCGTTCTTCAGCATGAGGGCCACGGTCTCCCGCCGGAGGATTCGTTTCCCCTCGAGCTCGCCCCCGTTGAGCAACATCTGCGCGAAGCGCAGGTAATCGGCGGGCGTCGACAGTAACCCGCCGCCTCCGGACAGCCACTTCGATCCGGGACTCGGATCGGAGCAGAAATCCTGCACCACCACGAGCTTCCCGTCGGGCCCGCGCCCGTAAATCGTAGCCAGCCGAGCTTCGGTTCCGGGCCGGTAATGGAACCCGGTGTCCCGCATGCCCAGCGGCGCAAACAGCTCTTCTTCGAGGTAGCGATCGAAGGATTTTCCTGAGGCCACTTCGACCACCCGACCCAGCACGTCGATTCCCAGACTGTAATTCCACGCCGACCCCGGTGAGAAAAGGAGGGGGAGCCTCGAGAGAGTATCCACGAATTCCGCCAGCGTGCGAGTGGACAGGAAAAGGTTCGCGCGCTGATAGAGCGTGTCCACCGGTGTATTGCCAAAGAAGCCGTAGGTGAGTCCGGCGGTATGGGTGAGCAGGTCGGCGAGGGTGATCGGCCGGTCGGGAGCGCGCACGCTGGGATTCGCGGCCGGCCCGCTGGCGTAGACTTTCACGCCAGAGAGCGCCGGGATGTACTGGGAGACGGGATCGTCGAGCTTGAGCTTGCCGCGGTCGTAAAGCTGCAGGACCGCGACCGCCGTGACCGGTTTGCTCATGGAGCAGATCGCGAAAATGGCATCGGGCCGCATCGGGGTGCCGTGGCCCAGGTCCAGCATGCCGATACTCTCGAGATAGCCGACTTTCCCATGGCGTGCGACGATCGCCAGGAAACCGGCCACCTTGCCCGAGTCCACCTGGGCCTGCAGCGCCGGACGGATCTGGGCGAGCGAGGCGCTCGAGAGGCCGATGTCCTCGGGGCGGGCGCGCGGCAGGCCTTGGCCGCGGCCCCGGGACGACGGCGCGACGGTCAGCAGCAGGAGGAATAGCGGGATGCGCATGGGGTGCTCCCCGGATTACGGGCTTGCGGCCGCCTTGGGCTCGGGCTTGAGCCAGCGGTTGAACCAGCGCAGCTCGTTGAGCATGCGGTGCACGATGTTCCAGGACCCGGCAATGCCGTGCGGCTGGCCGGCGTACTGGATGATTTTGGCCGGCACGCCGTTTTTCTTCAAGGCCACGTACATCTGCTCGGCTTCCGAATAGGGCACCCGCTGGTCGAGCTCTCCATTGATGAAGAGCGTCGCGGCCTTGACGCGGTTCGCGTAGCTCAAGGGTGATTGGCGGATCATCAGCTCGCGCGCCTTGGGATCCCAGGGAGTACCGTAGAACTCGGTCTCCTTGGTGCGGGCGATGTCGGCGGTGCCGTAGTCGCTCACCCAGTTGACGATCCCGGCGCCCACCGCGGCGGCGGCGAAGCGCTCGGGATACTGGGTAATGAGCCAATTGCTGAGGAAGCCCCCGTAGGAATGGCCCACCGTGCCGATGCGCCGCGCATCGATCGGGTAGTGGGCGATGACGTAGTC
>DASYPD010000091.1:0-3807 GCA_036007005.1 Gemmatimonadales bacterium | reverse complement strand
GCCCCTCAGCTCACTCGCGCTCGCCCTCGAATACTCAGTGGGTGGAGGCAGCCCGTTAGTGTTTCGGATCGCGAGCTACCTGCTCTACGCGGCCGGCGTGGTCGCTGTCTTCCTGCTGGCCCGGCGAATTCTCCCCAAAGGCCCCGCGCTGGCCGCGGCGTTGATCTTTGCCGCTCACCCTGTGCATGTCGAGGCGGTGGCACTCGGCGTCGGCCAGAGCGAACTGCTGGTCGCTCTCTTCGGGACGCTCATGGTAGCTGGTTATCTGGCGCGGCGGCGGAGTGGCGCGGGGGAACTCCGGGCGCGCGACTGGACGGGCCTGGCATTGCTGTATGTGGCCGCCGGGTTTTCCAAGGAGCATGGACTCGTGCTGCCCGGCCTGCTGCTCGGAGCCGAGCTGATTCTCCTACGAGAGGAGCCGCTGCGACGCCGGCTTCGCCATCTGGCGCCGGGTTATGCGCTGCTCGCCGGGCTGGCCGTCCTGATGATCCTCATCCGGCGCGCAGTCCTGGGAGGAACCGTGGCGGGTACCTTCACGGCGGCTGCGCTCTTGGGGCTCAGCCCCGGTCGTCGTGCCCTCACCATGCTCGCGGTGGTGCCGCAGTGGGCCCGGCTGCTGCTTTGGCCTCGGCATCTTCAAGCGGATTATTCACCCCAGGAGATCGTCGCTTCGAGCGGGCTTGGTCCGGCCGAGCTGCTGGGACTCGGCATCGTCTTGGCGGGAGCGGCGGCGGCCTGGCTGGCGCGCAGGAGAGCTCCCGTCGTCTCGTTCGGGCTGCTTTGGATGGGAGTCGCGCTCTTCCCGGTCAGCAACCTTCTGGTGCCCATCGGGATCGTGCTCGCTGAGCGGACGCTGTTTCTTCCGAGCATCGGATTCGTGTTGCTGCTGGGGGGGACGCTCGTACTGTTCCGGCCAAAGAGCGCCGCCTTGCCGGGCATCTCTCGGCGAAGCGCCCGGGCACCGAGGATCGCGTCCGGTCTCGTGCTGACAGCGCTCGTCGCGGTACTTGCGGTACGCAGCGCGGAGCGTCAAGGAGTGTGGCGGAACGACGCAGTCTTCCGGGTGAGAGGCGTTCAGGATGCGCCCCGAAGCTGGCGAACGAGACTGTCGTATGCCTCGTTGCTCTTCGATTCCGGCCGCACCGCCGAGGCGCTGGAGAACTACCGCCAGGCTGCGGAGCTCGCGCCAAGCACCGAGCGCTGGAAGGTCCGCAATGACCTGGCGGAGCAGTTATTCGCTCGGGGAAAAACCGCGGCGGCGGTCGAGCAACTGCGCCTGAGCCTCGCAGAGGCACCCGACCAGGAGACGACCCGGCACTATCTCGTGCTCGGCTACCTCGCGCTGGGGGCCTATCGACAAGCCGCCGCGGAGGCGGATTCCGCGCTGGCTCGGGGGGGGTCACAGGATATCTTCGGCGAGCTCCGCGCGCTGGCAGATACGGCGATGCTGCGGCGGGTCCCGCCCGGGGCGATCAAGATCCGCGTTAGGGAGAAGCAGCCATGAGCTATCAGCTATAGCTATCAGCTATCAGCTATCAGCTATCGGCCGCTACCTTGCCTCGAGCTCTGGTTCAATTGGGCCACCACCGGAACCGGATTCAGCGCCGGCCGCTGGACGTGGGCGAAGAGCTCCTTGCGCACTTCCGGGTTACTGAGCTTCCAGACCACGCCGTCGGTAAAGTAGTGGTGGATGTTGATGAAATAGAGCACCAGCACGGAGGCTGCCCCGTTTGGCGTGACTCCCAGGAAGTCGGACACCATGCTCATCGCCGGTCCCGGCACTGCCAGCACCACCAGGAAGCTCGCCAGCAGGATCCCAACCGCATAGAGCGCCATATGGCGCGCCGTGCGCGTGGCGGCGCGCCCGGTGGCCCGGTTGAGCTCAACCCGGGCGGGAAATTCGAGATACTGCAGGGCATGGGCTAGCTGAACCAGGAACAGCCCCGGCAGTCCCCAGCGCCACAGCGCAACGTACCAGACGAAGATCGCCAGCCAGGCGGTGAGAGCCCGGAGAGGGGGGAAACGGCCCGTGCGGAGGCGTACGCGGGCAATCCCGATCGCTCCCAGCGCGAAGGCCCCGAAAGCCGCATAGCTCACCAGCCGGTAAGCCGCACCGGAAAGGCTCACCAGCGAAACGGCGGGAGTCTTCGAGAGCCAGAGCTGGAGAAACCACGCCACGTGCCATGCCAGCAGGATCCGCAGGCTGGCGCGAATGAGGCGGCGCTCGCCGGGCTCGAACCGTAGTCCGTCGAGCCACGCGAACGACGCCATCATCCCCCATACCTGCCCGGTGTAATGCCAGGCGAGATAGGCGCTGCCGACGACGAAGAACAGCAGGAGAGGCAACTCGGTCGTGGGCACCAGCACGAGCGCGAGGACCGCCGCCGCCAGCAGGATCAGCGGGACCCAGATCGCCGCCCAGGGGTGCCGCCGGATCATCGCTCGATCGCGATAAATGATCCGGTACGAGGCCATGAAGTGGGAGTAATTGACAAGCGATTGAGCCCAGGCCAGCACCGCGATGGTGATGAAGCCAAGGTCTTCCCTGCCCGAAAGCAGCAAGGGAACAATCACGATGATCGACAATCCGCCTACGCAGAGAAAGTCGATAATCGGAGAGAGGACTGACGCGGGGCGAGGCGGGCCAGCCTCAGCCAGAGACGCGGGGCGGGGCTGAACGACCTCCGCCGATGCACCGGCCATGCGTGTAAGAAACGCGGCGGGCCCTGGCTTCGCAAGCCAATGCGCGCTGTGCGGCCCGCTGTCGGGCGAGTCGTCACTACCCCAGGAACCCTCATTGGGAGTCGGGCCATGCTGCGCTGGGCATTTGCGTTCTTCCTACTGGCGTTCATCACCGCTCTGTTCGCCTTCGGGGGAGTGGCCGCCGCGTCGGTCGAGATCGCCAGGGTGTTGTTCTTCGTGTTTCTCGGCGTGTTTCTCGTGACGCTCGTGCTGGGCCTGGCCGCGGGAAAGAATCTGGCTAGCAAGGTCTGAGCGAAAGCGGAGAGGACGACCATGGCCATCTGCGCGAGCTGCGGGAACGACTACGACAAGAGCTTCGAGCTGACGCTAGCGGGAAAGAGTTACACCTTCGACAGCTTCGAATGCGCGATTCACCTGCTGGCACCGACCTGCGCGCATTGCGGCTGCCGCATCATCGGACACGGCACCGAGGCGGACAACCTGTTTTTCTGTTGCGCGCACTGCGCTGCCGAGTATGGCTTGGTGGGGCTACGCGATCGAATCTGAAATCCTCACGGGTCTTCGCACCCGCCAAAGTCCGAAGGCCCCGAAGAGCACCAGAGCGAGAGCGAGGAACAGCAGGCCGGACGGCAGCCCTGAAGGGGGCGGCCGCAGACCGCACAGGCCAGTAAAAATGCAGTCGCCGGGGGCGAAGGGCATACTATAAGGTAAGCGGTAAGCGGTGAGCGGTAAGCGGGGCGGTCCGGCGAGCGTCCGGCTCACCGCTCACCGCTCACCGAAACTACGGACAGGGTGGGATTCGAACCCACGATACCCTTGCGGGTACACCGGTTTTCGAGACCGGCTCCTTCAGCCACTCGGACACCTGTCCAGAACCAATACCTGCGTGCAGGGCGTGGAGTGCAGAGTGCAGAAAACCTGCGACCTCGCGCCATTCCAATGAGGGCGCAAACTAATGCGTCGCTAGGGGTTAATCAATCAGCGGGAGCCCGGCCAAGCGGCAGCGAGAAAACTCCAGGAGGGGATGAGCGTGCTACGAAACCGGAGCAGGACGGTTTTCCAATTTCCAGAGGATTGCCTGGCCCGCCGATGGACGAGTGACCG
>DASYPD010000090.1:0-1779 GCA_036007005.1 Gemmatimonadales bacterium | reverse complement strand
CGGGGATCGAGCAAACGGCGATTCTCGAGAAGCGCCGCCCAATCGATCGGCTGGTAGCGGACCCCCAGCTCGATCAGGAAACCCGCGCCTACCTCCAGCTCGTGCTCGCGGTCCGCGCCCACGCGGTCCAGCTCGGCCTCGAGGCGGGCAAGACCTACACGAAGTACACCGATGTCGGGCGGGATACTCTGCTGCTGGTGCTTTCCGCTTCACCCAAAAACTGCATCTGCCCGAAAACCTGGAAGTATCCGATCGTGGGACGCGTCCCCTACAAGGGCTACTTCGACGTGCCCGCGGCCCGGCGGGAAGCGGACAAGCTCGCCACGCAGGGCTATGATACCTACCTCCGTCCCGCGGCGGCGTATTCCACGCTGGGCTGGTTCGAAGATCCCCTGCTCTCGACCGCGCTGATCAAGGATTCGGTCGAGCTCGCCTCGCTGGTCTTTCACGAGATCGCCCATAACACGCTCTATGTGAAAAGCGCCACGCCGTTCAATGAAAGCTTCGCGCAGCTGGTCGGTTACCGGGCTGCGGAGGAGTTTTACCGGGAGCGGGGGGACAGCGCCCTTGCCGATCGGGCGCGGGACCTGTGGAACGACGAGATCGTCGTGGGTGAGTTTTACCACGCCTTGCTCGACCGGCTCGAGGCCTTCTATGCGGGCAAACCGGTGGGAGATTCGCTGGAAGCGGGCCGGGTTGCGATTGCTCGCTGGGCGCGCGAGCAGCTCGCGGGGCCGCTCGGCCAGCGCCTGCGCATCCGTAAGGTAGGCCGGCTCGCCGAGCGGCCGATCAACAATGCGACGCTGGTCGGCGTGCGTCTCTACCGCACCCATCTTGACTGGTTCGATGGATGGTACGAGCAACACGGCGGCAGCGTGAAGAGCAGCGTTGCCGCACTGCGCCAGCTCATGCAGGGAGCCACCGGCGACTCGGCGTTCGCGCGGCTCCGGCGTGCGCTCGGCGATTCTGTCCCCGCGGGCACGGGATAGCGAATCGGGATATGTTTGTCCCCCCGAGCTCCTTAGTCCCTAGCCCTTAGCTCCCTGCCCATGAACCACGACGCCCTGCTTTCCGAGCTCAACGCGTTTCTCTCCATCCCGAGTATCAGCACTCTGCCGGCTCATGCGGCCGACTGCCGCCGGGCCGCCAGCTGGCTGATGGAGCAGTTCCGCGGGCTTGGCTGCCCGGTGGTACAGCTGCTCGAGGGCGATGGGCACCCCGTGGTGTGGGCCGAGAGTCCTCGGGTCGCGGGAAAGCCGACGGTGCTCTGCTACGGGCATTATGATGTGCAGCCGGTGGATCCTCTCGATGAATGGGTTTCGCCGCCTTTCCAGCCCACCGTGCGCGACGGCAAGCTCTTCGCGCGGGGCGCCGTCGATGACAAGGGCCAAGTCTTTACCCTCCTCAAGGCCTACCAGTCCGTGCTGGCTGCCGGCGGCCAGCCCCCGCTCAACGTCCATTTCATCATCGAGGGCGAGGAGGAATGCGGCGGGCGGGTGATCTTCGACCTCTTGCGCGCCGAACCGGAGCGGACCGCGGTGGAGGCGGTGGTCGTTGCGGATATGGGCTACTTCGCGCCGGGAATTCCGGCGGTGTATACGGGATTGCGCGGTATGTGCTATGCCGAAATCCATCTGCGCACCCTGCAGCGCGACCTCCACTCCGGCACCTACGGCGGCGTGGCCCCGAATGCCATGGAGACGCTGGTTCGCTTGCTCTGCGACCTGAAGAGTCGCTCAGGCCGCATCAACATTCCCAAGCTGTACAAGGCCGTGGTGC
>DASYPD010000089.1:0-7396 GCA_036007005.1 Gemmatimonadales bacterium | reverse complement strand
AAGCGCTTCCGACGGTCTCCCGGCGGCGGTTCATGAGCAGCGTCACCGCGGCCTTCGGTGTGCTCAGCCTCAAGCCCGGCCGCGGCTGGCTGCAGCAGGGGCAGGCCCCGGTCCGGCAGCGAGCGACGGTGGAGGAGTACGACGCGCTGGCCAAGCTCGCCAACAACGAGAATCCCTACGGGCCACCGGAATCGGTGCTCAAGGCGATGACCCAGGCGTTCAAGTACGCCAACCGCTACGGCTATCCGGATGGCGGAATCGTGGAGGCGCTGGCAAAGCACCACGGGGTCAAGCCGGAGAACATCATGCTCGGCGCGGGCTCGGGCGAGATCCTCGACATCTCCTGCGACGCGCTCCTCCTGGGCGACAAGAAGATCGTGGGAGCGGAGCCATCGTACGACGTGCTCTATCAGCACGCGACCGGTCTCAAGGCCGACCAGATAAAAATCCCGCTGCTGCCCGACTTCCGGCAGGACATTCCGGCGACGATCGCGGCGGTCAAGCACAATTACCGCGAGGTGGGATTCGTTTACCTCTGCAGCCCGAACAATCCCACGGGACGGATCGTGACCAAGCAGGAAACGGCGCAGCTGCTCGAGGCGATCCCGGAGGACATCCCGGTGCTGATCGACGAAGCGTACTTCCATTTCGTCGACGATCCGAACTACGCCACGGCGGTGCCCTACGTGCTGCAGGGGCGGCAGGTCATCGTCACGCGCACGTTCTCAAAGATTGCGGCGCTTGCCGGAATGCGGCTGGGTTATGCGATCGCCCCGAAGTCGCTGCTGGCCCGGCTCAGGCCGTGGGGGACGGGGAGCATCAACGCGATCGTCAAGTGGGGCGGCGTCGCGGCGCTCAACGACACGGCGTCACAGGCCTGGGTCAAGAAGACGACCCTCGAGCTGCGCGGCAAGACGATGGCGGAGCTCACGGGCCACGGGTACACGGTAGTGCCCTCCGACGCGAACTTCTTCATGGTGCACGTGCGGAGGCCGGTGGCGCCGGTGGTGGAGGAGTTCCGCAAGAAGGGGATCCTGGTGGGGCGGCCGTTCCCGGCGCTGCCGGAGCATCTGCGGGTGTCGGTCGGGACGCCGGATGAGATGACGCGGTTCACGGTGGCGTTCAAGGAAATCTTCCCGGCCGGGAAGGCGGCGAACGGATAGCGTTGGCGCTCAGCCCTCTACGGTGACAGCCGTTCGGCCGCCAGCCGCGCGGGAACCGGCCAGGTCTCGAAGTCCCCGTCGGGAATCTGATACCGTACGATCTCCTGGTACCGCCGCCGCGCGGCGGCGGTATCGCCGACTGCGCTGAGCGCATCGGCCTGGAGCAACGCGAGCGTGGCCGCCGAGCGCGAGAAAAAGCTCTCCTGCAGACTCTGCCCGAGCAGCTCGGCGGCTCGCGCGTAGCCGCCGCGCGCGAAGGCCAGCGCGCCGTTCAGCGTCGCCGAGGCGATCGCATAGCTGCGGAGGTCGCGCCCCGCATCCCGCGTCTCGAGCAGCCGTCGGGTGCGCTGAATCATCTCGGGATCACCGGTCCATGCCGCCACGCAGGCAATCCGCTCCGCCAGCCGCCCAATCGCGGGGGGCGAGAGGTCGGCCACCTCGAGCCAGGTCAATGCCTCGCGCGTCAGCCGGCGCGCCGCCTCGTGCCGTTCGCGGGAGGAAGTGGCCGCGATCGCAGTGGCCTGGAGCAGCAGCGCGCGGGGATACGACTGCGCAGTGTGCCGCTCACGCCGCACCGCCGCGAGGCCGGTAGCAGCGTCGTCGATCCGGCCGAGGGCGAGCAGCGCGATGTGTTGCCGGTAGGCCCGCGCCTCGATCGGGATGCTGTCGGCCCAGCGGAGTGCCGCCTCCCCATCGCCCCGGACCAACGCTGTCACGAACGCCGCCTCCACCGCCTGAACCGGCGCCCGCTCGCGCATCGCTAGCGTTGCCGCTAGCGCGGCCGCAGTGTCACCCACCGCGAGCAGGGCGTAGAGCCGGTTGTTGGCATTGGGGCTCACCGCGCCGGGATCTACTTTGAGCGCCGAGTCGGCCGCGGCCGCGGCTTCCCGGTGTTTCCCCAGCGCGCGGAGGGTCCAGGCCATGCCCTCGTGGGCGAGGGCCTCGTCGGGATAGGCGGCGCGAAGCAGACGCCAGAACGCCAGCGCGCTGTCGGGCCGGTCGCGCACCAGCTGCTCATAACGCGCCTGCACCACCAGCCGCTCCCGCAATGGCGCCCGCCCGGCCAGCTCATACGCCCGGGTCAGGTGCGCCTCACTGTGACGCTCCTGATCCAGGAACCAGAGCAGGTCCCCCACCAGGTAATGGGCCAGCGGGAAGAGGCTGTCCTCCACCAGGGCCGCCTCGCCCAGCATAACGGCCTCCGACCGGTGGCCGCGGGCTGCGGCCTGCCGGGCGAGCGCGTAGTTGCGGAGCGCGGGGAGTGAGACTGTCGCCACCATGGGCAACGGGCGAATGGAGCTGTCGGAGGGCAGCGCGGCCAGCCGGCTTCGCACCGTCCGCCCCAAGCGGGCGACTGCCTCGATCACTTCTTCGGAACGCCGGGGCCGCTCCGCGACCGCGAGCAGCAGCTCGCCATCCTTCGGGTCGTACACCCGGATGGTGAGCTGGGTGCCTGCTCCCAGCGGCATGGCGCTCCCGGTGACGACCGCGTGCGCCCCCTGGCGCTGCGCCAAGTCCTGCAGCAGGTGCGCCGGCAGCACGCTGTCTTCCTTGAGTCCCATCAGGCGGCGCCCTTCGCGCTCAGCGGATCCCGGCAGCAGCCGCAGCTCCGGTCCGGTGCCCAGCTCGAGCTGCAACACCTCCCGGACGGCGAGCGCCAGCGCGGTATCAGGACCCTCGATCCTGCCCAGCAGCACCACCCGATGGTCCGCGGCAGGACGATCAGCGGAGCCTCGGACGAGCGCGAAGCTTCCAATGGCGAGGAACAGCGCCACGGCGGCGAGGAGCGCCGCGGGAAGCCTCCAGAACCGCGGGGTTTCCCGCGAGCCGGCGGGTCGCGCGGCGGACACTTGGTCCTCTGCGCGGCGAGCGGCTCCTAACCCGCTGGCATCCGCCGGACGCCGTTCCGGGATCGGCACGGCCTCGGCCCGCAGCCGGGCGGCCAGCCCCGCCACCGCCGGGTCGGGGCCTGCCTCGAGCTCGGCCTCGAGCAGCGCCGCATGCACCGCCGCGTGCCGGATCGCGCCGGATCGGTCGCCCGCCGCGACCAAGGCCTGCATCAGGCAGCAGGCAACCCGGGCATCGAGCGGATCGAGCGCCGAGCGCTTGCGCCACCAATCGGCTGCGACCGCGAGGCGCCCCGCCTGGGCCTGCTCGGTGGCCAGCGCTTCCAGCGCGCGGCCGTAAGCGTCCGCAATCCGGGTCCGCTCCGCCGAGGCCCAGCGTTCCAGCTCCGGCGCGTCGTCGAGCAGGAACCCTTCCAGGAATGGACCGCGATAGAGCGTGGCCGCCGAGCTCCAATCCCGCTGCGCGATGGCTGCGGTGAACTCGGCGAGGTCGGAACCGATCAGGCGAGGATTGAGGCGGAGCTCGTCGATCCCCGAGAGCACAGCCTCGGGGGCGAGGTCGCTGCGGAGGGCGTAGAGAATCTGGGAGAGCGAGTGGCGCCCGTGTTCCTCGTCCCGTTCGGGCCAGAGCAGGGCGACGAGCGTTTCACGATTGGCAGGGCGATCACCCTGAGCGGCGAGGTAGGCGAGCAGGGCTAATCGGCGCCGTTGGCTGGCCCGGCCTTCCAGCGGCATGCCGTCCCGCTCCAGCGCGACTCCGCCCAACGTCTTGAGCCGAAACATCTTCCGCCATTTGATGGTAGCCGGAGAGCCGCATGACCCTCCCCTCTTATGATAGCCGCCGGATTCGAGGCCCGCCAATGAAGCGAGGAGTTTCCGTTCCGCTTGCCCTTACGCTCGGGTTGCTAGCGCACTCGCTCGCGGCCCAGCAGCCGAAGCCCGATACCGTCGCGGTCAAGCCACCGGGAAGCGCCGGCCTCGCCGCCACTCCGTGCTGTGCCATCACCGCAATCGATCAGAAAACCGGTGTGGTGGGCGCCAGGGAGAGCTCCACGGGCTACCGCTTCAGCTTCGAGGTCAAGGACCCGAAGCTGCGCGCCGGCTTGAAGGTCGGCCAGAAGATCTGGGCCGATTTCACCACCAAGCGGGTGAGCCTCAAGCCCGGAGCTCCCTGCTGCGACATCATCGTGGGACTCAGTCCGCCATGAAAACCCGAACCGCCAGGGAGAAAAAAATGACTCGATTGCGAACGGCCGCCTGGATCGCGGGAGTCGTGCTCGGGGTGAGCTCGCTCGCCGCCCAGCAGCCCGCTGCCCCGCGCCCCGCCTTCAAGGGCATCTGGGAGCCGGTGAGCTTCAGCGAAGATCTCGAGTTCGGAGAGGTTTTCTTCGTCACCATCGACAAGGGCTGGGTGGCCGGCTCGAAGGGGACCATCATCCACACCAAGGACGGCGGCGCCAGCTGGACGGCGCAGCTGGGTGGCGATCCGCAGTCCGCCGAGAATCCGATCAGGCTCCTCCGATTTCTCGACGAGACCCACGGCTGGGCCGTCATTGGAAGCGCGGGCAGCAGCAATAGTCGGATCCTGCGCACCGAAGACGGAGAATCCTGGGAGGACCTCGGTGCCGCCCCCCAGTATATCCACGAGCTCGCGATGAGCTCCCCGACGGAAGGCGTCGCGGCGGGATACCTCGGGATGGGAAGCGTGCCGTCCACCCTGCTCAAGACCCGAGACGGCGGCAAGACCTGGAAACCAGTCGTCCAATGCTCCGTCAAGGCGATGGTCGGCGGACTCAATCGCGAGATCGCCTGCAATGTCTGGCGGATTCAGTTCGTCACCCCGTCGGTGGGATACCTGGTCGCGCACACGAAGTGCGTCGGCCCCTGCGATTACCCGTCGATCCTGGCAAAGACCGAAGACGCGGGGGAGAGCTGGCGCTTCTTCGTCGGCCCCGGCAACCCGGATGAAGTCGGCGCCACCGACCTTTTCTTCACCGATGAGAACAACGGGATCGTGCGGACCACCGACGGGAAGCTGTCGCGCACGACCGACGGAGGAGCGACCTGGAAGGGGCTGCTCGCGAGTGTGGGCCTTTACAGCAGACTGATCTTTGCCGACCCCGAAGTCGGCTGGGCGCTCGAGTTTCACGAGAAAATGAGCTTCACCGTGGACGGGGGGAACCGTTGGAACTCGCGCGCGTTCCGCTTTCCCGCCACGCCACAGGCGTGGAGTTTCCCCCGCCGTGACCGCGCCTATGTCGTGGGCGACCACGGCATGGTGTTCCGCTACCGGGTGGTGCCCGACGCGGAGCCCGTCAAGGCTGGTGTGGTGCTCGCGCCCGCGATGCCGGCATTCGCTTCGCCGCTCGAAGCCCAGGTACCCCAGCTCAACAGCTTTGTGCAGGAGCTGACGACGGTGGTGGCTCAGCTCCCGGATTCGGCGAGCGGCGCGGCTCCCGCACCGACACCGCCCCCGGAGCCTGTCCCCGCTCCCGGGGCGGAGGCGGGCCTCACTCAGGACGCGCCGCCTACCCCGTTCGTCAACAGCTGCTGTGGCAAGCCGCTCAACCGCTTCAACGTCATCCTCGGCGCAGTGCTGCAGAGCCTGCCGCAGTTCGTGGCCAAGTTCAAGAACACCAACCTGCTGGTGGCTGGGCTGCGGATGCTGGTGACGATGCCGAGCCAGCTCGGTGATTTGCGCGGCGCGTTCCGAGCCTTCAAGCAGGCGACCGACAAACAGGGGGCGCAAGCCGCCCTGGCGCAGCTCGCGACCGCGGCGAGCTCACTGAAGCAGTCGACCAAGGCGGCCTTCCAGAAAGAGGTCAGCCAATGAGGTGCGCATTCGCATTGGTCGCAGCACTCGCGTTGCCGGCGGGTTATGCCCCTGCGCAAACCCCCGCCTGCTGCACCATCACCACGATCGAGGCCGCGAGCGGTCTCGTGACCGGGAAGGTTACGGCGAGCGGGAATGTCTTTCAGTTCAAGGTGAGCAACGCCAGGACCCTCGCGACGCTCCGAGTCGGACAAGGCGTGTTCGCTAATTTCACCACCCGCCAGGTATCGCTGGATGGGCGAAATACGTGCTGCGCAATCACCAGTGGACCAACGGCCGCACCGGTTGGCCCGCCGGTGCGACCCGCTCCAGCCCCGGCTCCGAGCGCCGTGGTCGCCGCAGCAGGCGCGGCGCCGATTGCGGCCGCCATGGTGAATACGCTGCCCACGATCAGTTATGGTCCGCCGCAGCCGCGGACCGTCCCGCGCACAAAGCTCAGCAGCCGATTCGAGGCTGCCACGCTGACGGTGCCGATCGCGGGGAAAAATGTCACGGGGCGCGTCCTGAATCTGCGCGGGCTGAAGGCGGTCGAGCAGGCGCCCGACCTCGATCCCGGCGCCCGGCGGGTGCTCGAGATGCTGGTGCGACGGGTTCCGCAGGGCCAGTCCGATCACTACATCGTGAATACCCAGCTGGCCAAAGAGTGGATCGCGGCGCATCCGGTTCCCGACAAGGTGAAGCCGACGGAACCGAAGGAGAAGAAGTGCGGCAACTGGTACGATTCCTGGGATTGCGCCACGGAGGCGGTCTCCGACGAATGGCAGCGGACCTACGATCACGCCGTGGACGAGTGGAAGGACGCCACCAAAACGCTCGCGGATGCCTGGCAGGCGAGTGTGGCCTGCTTCGAGGAAAAGACCCTGTCGCTCCCCGACATCCCGATCAAATTCTCCATCACGCCGGGGATGACGGTGAATCTGGAGCAGAGCGGGGCGAGGGGCTCGGCGAAGGGAACGCTCAAGGGCAGCGCGGGCCTCGGGGTTCCGATGCAAGGCGACCTCGCCGCCACGCTTGATCTCTTCTACATCCCCTGCCTGCCCTTCGCGATCCGGCCCAAGGCCCTGGCGGCGACAGGGAGCATCACCGTCAGCCAGGAGCTCACGGTGAGCGTGACGGCGGACGGGAGCTTCAACAAGACTTTCACGATCCCACCCACCGGCGGCCCGGTGATCCCGATCCAGGTCTTCCCGATCATCATCGGTGGAGTGCCGGTCGCGGAGCTGGACGTGAGCGCCTACATCGAGGGCAACATCGAGGTCAGTGCGGAGGGGAAAGCCAACGGGGGGTTTCAGCTCAAGAACTCTGATGCGACGAAGTTCGCTTTCTCCTGCGGTGGCGGGGGTTGTTCCGCCTCGTCCAAAGGAGCGCCGGCTCCTAACACGGCCAGCGAGAGCGCGCAGATCGAGGGCACGGTTTCCGTGAAGCCGGCCATCTACACGGCGCTGCAGCTCGATTTCAACTACGAGGCGCTGAGCGCGCGGGCGGGACCCCAGCCGTATCTCCTGGGCACGGCATCGGGCTGCGCGGCGGCGGCCGGTAGCCAGACGTCCGGG
>DASYPD010000088.1:0-4647 GCA_036007005.1 Gemmatimonadales bacterium | reverse complement strand
AGCGTGACCAGTGACCAGTGACCCGTAACCAGTGACCAGTGCGCGGAAAGGTCTCGGCCCGGAACCACCGGTCACCGGTCACCGGTCACTGGTCACTGTGCTGATCGCCGGCGGCGGCACCGGCGGTCACCTGATGCCGGCGCTCGCCCTCGGCTCCGCTCTGCGTCAAGAGCATCCCGACTGGCGCATCGTGCTGGTGGGTGCGGAGCGGGGTGTCGAGGCCAGGCTGCTCCCGGCGCGCGAATTCCCCTTCCAGCTGCTGCCCGCAGAGCCGATCTATCGGCGGCAGTGGTGGAAGAATCTCCGCTGGCCGCTGCTCGCCACACGACTCATCCGCGAGGTCGATCGCCTGCTCACTCGCGAACGGCCGGCCCTCGTCATCGGCACCGGCGGCTACGCGGCCGGTCCGGTCGTGTGGCGCGCGGCGCGGCGCGGCATTCCCACCGCCATGCTCGAGCTCAACGCCTATCCCGGGTTAGCCGTGCGCTGGCTTGCCGGCGCGGTCCGCGAGATCTGGCTGGGCTCGCCCGAGGCCAGAGCCCGGCTGCGCCCCGGCCCGCACACCGAGATCGTGGACACCGGGACCCCGATCAGCCCCCCCGATCCTTCGCAGCGTGAAGCCGTGCTGCAGCGTTTCGGGCTCGACCCCGCTCGACCTGTCCTATTGATTACCGGCGGGAGTCAGGGTGCTCTGCCGCTCAACCTCGCGGTCGCCGAATGGATCCAATCCGGCGCGGCGCGCTCCCTCCAGGTGCTCTGGGCGACGGGGCGAGGCAGCTTCGGCCGCTTCGAGGCGCTGCACCATCCGCCGCTGGTCCAGGTCTATGACTACCTCGACCCGATCGGGCCGGCCTACGCGGTCGCCACCTTGGCGCTCGCCCGCGCGGGAATGATGACCCTGGCGGAGCTCTGTGCCTGGGGTGTTCCGTCGATCCTGGTCCCCTTGCCGAGCGCCGCCGCCGATCATCAGACCTCCAATGCCCGTGCGATGCAGGAGGCCGGAGCGGCCATTTGTCTCCCTCAGAAAGAGTTGACTCCTGCCCGCCTGGAGGAGCTGGTCCAAGGACTCCTGGCCGATCCCTCTCGGCGCGCCGCCTTGCGAGCCGCTGCGCTCGGGCGGGCCCGCCCGGAGGCAATCCGCTTGATTCTCCGCCGTATCGGGCTTCTTTCGGGGTAGGGTGGCTCTTTCCCAAGTTATGGTGGGGTTTTAGATTAGGTCATTGGCCATGAACCTCTTTCTCCCCTCGGGTCCGCGGCCGCTGCACTTCGTCGGAATCGGGGGAGCCGGGATGAGCGCGCTGGCGCTGATCGCCTTGCGCAAAGGGCTCCCGGTGAGCGGATCGGACGCCGACATCTCCGGGTGCGCAGAGCTCACCGCGGCCGGAGCGCAGATCTTCTCGGGACAGCGCGCGGAGCACCTCGATGACGCACGGGCCGTGGTGGTCAGTGCCGCCATCCCGCCGGAGCACGTCGAGCTCACCGCCGCGCGGGCGCGCGGGATCCCCGTGGTGGCGCGGAAGGATGCGCTGGCGGGTCTGATCGGCAGCACCCGCTGCGTCGCGATCGCGGGCACCCACGGCAAGACGACGACCACCGCGATGACGACCGAAGCGGTCGCGGCTGCGGGTTATGGAGTGACCGGTATCGCGGGAGGCCGCGTCGCCGCCTGGGGGGGCAACGCGCGACTCGCCGGCGATGAGCTCTTCGTCGTGGAGGCCGATGAATACGATCACGCGTTTCTCACGCTGCAGCCAACCATTGCGGTGGTCAACAACGTCGACGCCGATCATCTCGAGTGCTATGGCTCCCTCGCCGCCCTGGAGGATGCCTTCGTGACCTTTGCGAGTCGTGCCGCGCGCGCGCTGGTCGGAAACGATTCCGTGGGCGCGGACCACGTCGCGGCCCGGCTGGCGCCGGAGCGGCTCTGGCGCTTCGGCCCTGGCGCGACGGACCTGCGCCTCGATACGATCGAAAGCTCGAGCACCACGACTGGCGCGACGCTCACCCTGCCGGGCCGCGGAACCGTTGCCCTGCGGCTGCAGCTGCCCGGCGTCCATAACCTCCGGAATGCCACCGCTGCGCTCGGCGTGGTGGTGGCCCTGGGGGGAGATCCGGCGCCTGCGCTCCGGGCGCTCGCCGATTTCCGCGGGGTGGGGCGCCGCTTCGAGCGATTGGGCGAGGTGGCGGGGATCGCGCTGGTGGACGACTACGCCCATCACCCAACCGAGCTCCGCGCGACGCTCGCCGCCGCGCGCCAGGCTTTCCCCGCTCGCCGGCTCGTCGCGGTATTTCAGCCCCATCTCTTTTCGCGCACCGCGGCCCATAGCGAAGCGATGGGTCAGGCGCTCACCGGGGCGGATCTCGCTGTGGTGACCGACGTCTACGCCGCCCGCGAGGAGCCGATGGCTGGGGTGAGCGGGCGACTCGTCGCGGAGGCGGCCAGCCGACACGGCGCGACGGCGCTTTACGAGCCGGCCCGCGAGACCCTGGCCCGCCGGGTGGTCGCGCTGCTCCAGACCGGCGACGTGCTGCTCAGCCTCGGCGCGGGCGACATCACCCGGCTCGGCCCCGAGGTGCGGGAGCTGCTGGAGCCGACATGAAGCGCGGCCTGCTCATCGGGTTAGGCGTAGCGCTCCTGGCGGCGGGCGCGCTGGGCGGCCGCCTGTTGCTGCAACGGCTGGCTTTCTTCTCGGTGCGCCGCGTCGAGCTGGTGGGGGCGCGGTATGTGAGCGCCGCCGAGGTGGCTCGGGCGATGCGTCTTCCGACCGGCGCGAGCGTCTTCGCCGCCACCGGCGTCTGGGCGCGGCGCGCCGAGGCGCTGCCGGGAGTGCTGGAGGCGCGGGTCACACGCCGGCTGCCGGGAACGCTGCGGGTTAGCCTCCGCGAGGCCGAGCCCGTGGCGCTCACCGAGCGCGGTGGCCAGTTGGTGTTGCTCGATGCGACCGGCCGGCCGCTGCCCTTCGATCCGACCCGGAGCGCCGCCGACCTCCCGCTGGCCGAGGCCGACTCCGGTGTTGCGGCTCTGCTGGCTCGGCTGCGCGAAAGCGAGCCGGAGGTCTTTGCCCGGGTGCAACGCGGAGTGCGCTGGCGCCAGGACGTCGCCCTCGAGCTCGACGGGGGCCGCCTGCTCTTCCGCCCGGGGGCCTCGAGCGAGGAGCTCCGCGATGTGTCTCTCGTCGCGGCCGTGCTGGCCCGGCAGGGCCGCGCCTGGCGGGAGCTCGATGCCCGCTTTCCTCCTCGCGTGATCGTGCGCGGCAACGGCGCGTGAGCGACGCTCCCGAGCGGCTCGTCGCCGCACTCGATCTTGGCTCGACCAAGGTGGTCGGCCTCATCGGCGAAGTGCAGGGGGAAGAGCGCGCACCCCGCGTTCGCGTGCTGGGCGTGGCGAGCGAGCGCAGCGTCGGGGTGCGGCGTGGGGTGGTACGCGATATCGAAGAGACCACCCGGGCCATCAGCAAGGTGATGCACGATGCTCAGATCATGGCGGGCTTCGAGGTGGAGACGGTCTATTGCGGGATCGCCGGGGAGCACATCGCTGCCCGCAGCTCGCATGGCGTCGTCTCGGTGAGCGGAAGCGAAATCCGCACCAGCGATGTCGCCCGGGTCAACGACGTCGCCAGCAACGTGAGCTTCGGGCGCGACCACGAGCTGCTCCACGCCATCCCGCAGGACTACCTGATCGACCAGCAGGAAGGCATCACCGAGCCGATCGGCATGACCGGCTCCCGGCTCGAGGCGGAGGTGTACGTGGTCACCGTGCTCTCGAGCGCTATTCAGAATCTCCGCAAGTGCGTCGAGAAGGCCGGGTTCCAGATCGGCGAATTCGTGCTCGAGCCGCTGGCCGCGTCGCTGGCCGTGCTGACCCCGGACGAGCGCGAGCTGGGGTGCGCCCTCGTCGAACTGGGCGGCGGCTCGACGAATGTTTCGATTTTTCAGGGCGGCAAGATCCGCCACACGGCAAGCTCGGGCTTTGCGGGGGGCCACGTCAGCAACGATATCGTGCACGGCCTCCAGGTCACCCAGCAGGAGGCCGAACGCCTGAAGGAGCGCTTCGGGGCGGCGTACGAGGCGTTGGCCGATGACCACGAGACCTTTCAGTTGCCCAGTACGGCGGGGCAGGGCCCCCGCGTGGCGCACCGCCGGGTGCTCGCGCACATCATGCACATGCGGCTGCAGGAAGTCTTCGAGCTCGCGCTCGAGGAAATCTCCCGCACCGGATATCGCCAGCGTCTGCCGGCCGGCGTCATCCTGACGGGAGGCGGCGCCGAATCGCCCGGCATCGTGGAGCTGGCGCGCGAGGTCTTCGCGCTGCCGGTCCGGGTCGGCACCCCCGGAGCGGGACTCTCCGGGCTGGTGGACAGCGTCGAATCAGCGCGGATGGCGGTGCCGGCGGGACTGTTGCTCTATGGCGCCAAGGAAGTGATGGCCAGCGGGGGCTTTGCCGCAGGCAGACGCTCCCCGGCCGTCGAGAAGGTGTTCGGCCCGGTCAAACGATGGCTCCAGGACTTCTTCTGAGATCGCGAGGGCTCGTGCCATGATCTTCGAACTCGACGAGACGACTGCGCAACACGCCCGCATGAAGGTGATCGGCATCGGGGGCGGCGGCAGCAACGCCGTCAACCGGATGATCGAGGAGCGCCTGGTCGG
>DASYPD010000087.1:0-9586 GCA_036007005.1 Gemmatimonadales bacterium | reverse complement strand
AGGCTGGATCAGCTCGAGCGAGATTACGATGTGAAGTTCAAGGTGATCTTCGACGCGATCCGCCAGCTCATGCTGCCAGAGGCGGAGCCGTCGCGAGAGAGGATCGGATTTCGCGGCCGCTCGTAGCTCGAAGGCCTGAAGAACCCGGATGTCGCGCCTCAGATCCTATCCTGGCTCTGGCTCCGAGCGTTCTTGTCTAAACCTAAGTGTTGGGTTATTGTAGATGCCGACGGTGCTCCGCGAAAAGGGCTTCCGGGTGCGGATTCACGGTCCCCCGCGCGAGCATCCGCCGCCGCATGTGCATGTTGAGAAGCGGGGGGGAGGCTTGGTCGTGATTCTGTTGGCTACGCCACTCGCGCCTCAGGTGGTTTGGGAGGCCTCCGGAATGAAGCCGCGAGACATCCTCAAGGCATTTCGGCTGGTTGAGAAGCATCGAGCTCTACTCGAAGAAACCTGGAGACAGATCCATGGCTTGGCCCAGCTTGACCGATGAGGAGATTCTTGCCCAGATCCCAGCTGCAATTGCGCGGGCAGAACGCTCCTTGCGCACCGAACCCCACGCCAAAGCGGCGCGCTACGTCCGCAGCCGGCGCAGTCTCCACATCAGCCTTCTCAACGGCAGCGCCTTCGAAATCCCGGTCGCCCTGATTGAAGGTCTGAGCGAGGCGTCCGATCGCGACCTCGCCAAGGTGAAGGTCGGTCCAGCGGGAGTAGCGCTCCGCTGGGAACGGCTGGATCAGGACATGAACGTCGTGGGCCTGGCGAGAATCGCCTTCGGAAGACGCGTCCTGCTGCAGGCGGCGGGCGCCGAGCTTGGTGCCGCTCGCTCACCCGCCAAGACGCGGGCCGCTCGGCTCAACGGCCGCAAGGGAGGCCGCCCGCCGAAGTCCCGCAGAAAGTCAGCCGCCTGACGCGGGGCAACGCCTAACCGAGCCCGCCTTGTTGCAGCGGTCCAGCAAGCGAGCGTCACCCATCCGCTCCACCCACGCCGAGAACTCAAATTTAGGACCGCGCCACTCGAGCGCGTCGACGTTGCCGAAGAGCGGCGCGTCGGTCCGGAGCGTAGCCAGGTGCTTGAAAAGCAGGGCGCGCTCGCGCTCGGCGCCCAATACATCGGGAGGGAAGCTCTCGATCGGGCCGTGGCGGTTGAGCAGCCGGGCCGCGGTGGAGGCACCGATCCCCCGGATACCGGGATAGCCATCCTGGGCATCGCCGACCAGCGCCAGGTAATCGGGAATCAGCGCGGGCTCGACCCCGAACTTCTTGCGCACGCCCTCCGCGTCGCGGATTTCCTTGGCGCGGCGGTCCACCTGCACCACGCGGCTGCCCTGGACGCACTGGGCCAGGTCCTTGTCGTTCGCCCAGATGCAGACTTTTTCGACGCGGGCGTCCTCCGCCGCGAGGCGAGCCGCCGACGCGAGCGCGTCGTCGGCTTCGAGTTCGACCATGGGCCACCTGACAACACCCATCGCCGCGAGCCCGTCCTCGAGCTCGGGAAACTGCGCCCAGAGGGCGGGCTCGATGCCTGCGCCGGTCTTGTAATCCGGCCAGAGGTCGTTGCGGAAGGACTCGATGATGTGGTCGGTCGCCACGCCGAGGTGGGTGGCGTCCTGCTCGATCATTTCCAAAACGGAATGCAGCACGCCGAGGACGGCGGCGTGGGGCTTGTCCTCACCCTTGTTGACGCGGCGCCGGCCGTAGAACTGGCGGAACAGCTCGTAGGTGCCATCGATGAGGTGCACGACCATGCGGTAGTATACCGAGCCGGGTTTGCTCCCGGAGCCGGGAGCTACGGCCGCCGTGGCTCCGCTACCAGCTCGGCGATCCGCCGCTTGGCTTCCTTGACCCTGGGCTGGAACTCCGGGTCGGCTTCCCGCCACAGCTCGGTGAAACGTCCATAGTAATCCACCGCCCTGGTGCGCTCTCCCTTGGCTTCATAGAGCTCGCCGAGCCGGAAGTAGGCGATGGGGGCCCAGTGGAAATAGACCCCGGGTTCCCAGAGGTCCTCACCGGCGTCGGCCCAGCGCTGGTAGTGAGCCAGGGCGGAGTCGGGCTGGCCGGCGCGCTCGAACGCGAGGGCCATGGAGGGATCCACGCAGTAACTGCAGGTGGCGGCCGCCTTTCGGAAGGCGACCAAAGCCTCGGGGAGCGACTCCTTCCGCATCGCCAGCACCTCACCCCGCATGGACTGCTTCAGGAACGGCCAGGCCCGGCCGGGAATGTTGCCACGGTTGCGCTCGAACTCCTCGAGGAAGCGGCTGGCCAGCTCGCGATCCCCCACGTTCACCGCGGTGCTGATGAGTGTGACCAGCGGGTGTTCCGGCACTGGCATGCGTTCCAGCGGGTGGCGTCGCAGGGCGGCAGCGAACGCCGCCTGCGCCGCCTTCTGGTCACCGCGGTAAAGCGCGATGGGGATAACCCGCAGGAGCTCCGCTACCAGCGCGCCGGTGGAGTCTCCCCGCCCGGCGCGCAGCTCGGCCAGCGCCTGCTGCATCCGATCCGATTCGGCGAGCTTGCCACGGATGGCCAGCACGCCCGCGAGATTATTGAGGAAGACATCGTGCCAGGCAGGGTTGGCCTGGTAGCGCGCCACCAGGGTAGTAAGCCGGGCCTCGGCGGCGACGAAGTCGCGGCGGCCCAGCTCGAGCAACGACTCGCGCATATCCATCGCGGGACCAGCGGGAAAGCGTGACTTCATGAGCGCCAGAGTCGCGGCGGCCGAATCGAAGCGGCTCATCCCGATCCGTAAGGTGAAGATGTTGCTCCAGGCCACGATGTTCTCCGGCTCGAGCTCCGCCGCCTTCGTGTAGGCCCGCTCCGCCTCGACATCGTTCCCGGCGACCTCGTACATCACCCCGGCATTATTCCAAGCCCAGCTGTCGTTGGGGTATTCCGCCAGGAGCGACTGCAACGCGGCCACGGCGCTATCCGGTAAACCGCGCGCGTCGGAGTAGTAAGAGCCCTCAGTAAGCTTGCGTTCCCGGAAGGTGAGGCGATCGCGCAGGGTGAAGGCCCGGGTGAGGGCTGCCTCGGCACGCGCCGGCCGCTGACCCGCGTTGACCAGCAAGGTGCCGAGCTTGCGCCAGGCCATGGCGAAGTTGCTGTCCTGGGCCACGGCGTCCTCGAGCAAGGCGATCGCGCCCGGGTTATCGCCCTGGTATTGCACCTGGAGGGCCTGGGAGTACTTGCGCAGCGCTTCGAGCGACCCGGTGGTGACATCCGCGAGCGGAGCGTTGGCGCGGATGCTCCGCAGGGACTCGCCGATCCGCTCGCGCAGCTGCTTGGAGACGCGGTCCACCGCGTCGAGAATCCCGGTCGAGTCGCGCGCCGTCTCGCGCGCGGTCGCGAGCACCTCGCCCGAGGCGGCGTTGACCAACTGGGCCGAGACGAGGAGACTCGGACCCACCTGCTGCAGTTCGCCGGCCACCACCGCCTTGAAGCCTTCCCGCTGGGCGATCTCCCGGGCCAGCGTCAGATTCAGCGGAACGGAATCGGGGCGCTGCATGCGCCGGAGCACTCGGCGCACGTAATCTGCCTCCACCGGCGAGACCAGCTTCGACTGGCTGAAGTCCACCCGGAAGGCCTGGGTGACGGCGGGGCCGAGCAGGGTATCGCGGGTCTGGTTGGCAAAATCGGCGATGATGAGCCGCTCGCGCGCGGCGAGCTTGCCGCTGGCCACCAGCGAGCCCACCGGGCCGATGCCGAGCAGCCGCATCGCCATGTAGGCTCCGGTGATGATGCCTAACCCGGAGAAGGCCGCGATGCCACCGTGGACCGCCCGGCGGAGGGTGAGGCCGAGCGGCCGGTTGTGGCTGAGGGTAGCCAGCACGACGATGGGCAACCCGAGCGCCAGCAGGACCACCGTCGCGGGGAAGAACCAGTCGGGGAGCCCGAGCAGAGTACGGAGAGCCCAGGCAAGGCCGAGCAGCGCGGCGGCGGCAAGGGCGAAGTAGCCCAGCACCCGGGGCAGCGGCCAAGGCCCGGCCGTGAGTGGCGCCGACACGGTGCTGCCGGTCGGGGTGGCGGAGCCGAACGGCTCCAGGGCGGCCAGCAGCTCCTCGGCGCGCTGGAAGCGATCGGCGGGTCGCTTCTCGAGGCAACGGTGAATCACCGCGGCCAGCCCCGCCGGCACGGCGGGACGCAGCTCGGTGAGCGGCGCGGCACTGCGGGTTAGCTGCGCCGCGATCAGAGCCTGCGCAGTGGCGCCGCGGAAAGGCGGCTCTCCCGCGAGCATCTCGTAGGCGAGCGCGCCGAGTGAATAGATGTCGGCGCGATGGTCCACCCCGGCTTCGCCGGTGGCCTGCTCCGGGGCCATGTAGCTGGGGGTGCCGATGGACATCCCAGTGGCAGTGAGGGTGTCAGTGCCGCCCGCCGCCGACAGCGCCTTGGCGATTCCGAAGTCGGTGACCACCGCGTGGTGCTGGCTCAGCAGGATGTTGTCGGGCTTGATGTCGCGGTGGACTATGCCCTGCCGGTGGGCATAGGCCAGCGCGTCCACCACCTCGCGGAGCAGGCGAACCGCTTCAGGCACCGGAAGCTCGTGTTCCCGGGCCAGCCGGGCGCGGAGCGACTCGCCCTCCACGAAGGGCATGGTGTAGTAGAGGATGTCGCCCGCGCTGCCGGCGGCGAGCAGCGGCACGACGTGCGGGTGCTGGAGCGCCGCGGCGAGGCGGACCTCGCGCTGGAACCGGTCGACGCTCAGCACCGCCGCGAGCTCCGGGGGAAGCAGCTTGATAACTACCTTGCGGCCAAGGGCCGTTTCTTCGGCCAGAAAGACGCGGCTCATGCCCCCGCCGCCCAGCTCGCGCTCGAGGCGGTACTGGGAGCCGAGCTGGGACTGGAGCTGGTCCTGAAGCTCTGACACGCGGCGGCCTGGTGGAGACGGTCGTAAGGTACTTCGGCTGCCCCGCGCCCGGCGACCGCGGCATCTCCCTGTCCTTAAGGTAGACCGCCTTCGCTTTCCGACGACTCCGGAACCATCGTCCTCATCAGGACCGCAAAGCGGTACAGCCCCAGCTCATTCTCGATTCCCAGCTTGCGCCGCAGGTTCGCGCGATGGAAGGTGATGGTGCTCTCGCTCAGACCGATCGTCTTTCCGATCGCCGCCGAGGAGAGGCCCTCACCCAGCAACAGGAGAATGCGCTGCTGCTGGGGTGTGAGGGAGCCGAGCGCCGGGTGAAGCGCGTGCAGGCTGGTGCGCTCGGTGTGTTTGGGGATCTGCGGAGAGATGTACTGGCCGCCGGCCATGACCGTGTCGATCGCACCCAGGAGCTCGGGTAACGCCGCGTCCTTGGGGACGTATCCATCCGCGCCGAGGCTCAGCGTCGTGTCGACGAGCTGGCGGTCCACATGCATCGTGAGGATGAGGATCTTGAGATTCGGCCAGCGGCGGCGGAGCTGCGGCAGCACATCGAGCCCGCTCTGGCGCGGCATGGAGAGGTCGAGCAGCACGCAGTCCACGGGCTGCCGCCTCAGCAAGCCGAGCAGCTCCGCTCCGGAGTGGGCCACAGCCGTGATGTCGTGGTGCGGTGCGAGGAGGGTTGCCAGGCCGCGGGCCACCAGCTCATGGTCATCTGCCAGCGCGAGAGAGCATCGCGGCATACGCTATGATCGCTCGGCGCGGCCACCGGCGCCAGGCTGGGACGACTTGGGAAACCGGTTCCGCTGGCGCGGCGGCTCGTAAGGCCCCGATTCACCCTTCACATCCCGCCGGGCGATCCGGCTGGCGATTCTCCTGGCCTCGGTTTCGGTGATGGCGCCGCGGCGGGCGGCTACGCTCAGCCGCCACTGCTCGAGCCGGGCTTCCCAGGCGGCCTCCAGGTGGCGCAGGAGGGGATTCACGAACCAACCGGCCAACCAGCTCAACAGCCCCTGAACAGCCATGCCGGCAATGGCCCCGACGGCAAGGAGCAGAGTGAACGCCACATCGAAGGGATGCTGGGGTTGCTGCAAGAGCCACCAGGCCAGCAACGCAGCTCCGGCCGCGCCGCCCACGGACAGGCTCTTGAGCCGAAGCAGCCCGCCAACGAGTGACGCCACCCCGTCGGCTCCCGATTTGGGCTGCTCGGCGGTCTTGGTCAGGGGTGTGCAAATCCAACCGTCCAAGACATCGTCCGCCTCCAGGAATAAAGGTCACCCGGCGAAGACGCGTATTTCGGGCCAGGGTGCCGAGAGCCGCCTAACCCGCGTTTCGGAGAATATTTAGCAGCCGGCGAGGCCGAGCGGAGGGAGACGGTCCCTCAGCGGGAGGGACAGCTGTCCTCTCGAGAAGGGACAGGCCCGGGCCGACGGCCGACGTTTTGTGGGATCGCCTATCTTACCGACTCGGCAGCAGCGAAAGGAGAACCGGAGCATGCGTTTCCTCCTGGCAGGGGTGCTGACTCTCGCTCCTGCGAGCGGTACTTTGCCGGCCCAGGATACCGCGGCAACGCGCGTCGTCATGCTGGGCAGCGGGAATCCCAATCCCGATCCGGAGCGCTCCGGCCCCGCGGTAGCGATCGTGGTGAACGGCACTGCCTATCTGGTGGACGCCGGCGCCGGAGTGATGCGCCGCGCCGAGCAGGCCCGGCGCAATGGGGTGGCGGCGCTGGAAGCCCGGCGCACGCGCATCGTCTTCCTGACTCATTTGCACTCCGATCACACGATCGGGCTGCCCGATGTGATTCATACCGGCTGGGTTGCCGGCCGAGAGACGCCGCTGCTGCTCTTCGGGCCGCCGGGGACCGTGGCGCTGGCTCGTCATCTCACTGAGGCCTACGGCGCCGACATCGAGAATCGCCGCACGGGGTTGCAGCCCCACACCGAGAACGGCTGGCAGGTGGACGCGCACGAGGTCGGCGCGGGAGTGATCTACCGGGACAGCAACGTCACCGTCACCGCCTTCGAAGTGCCCCACGCGAACTGGGCGCACGCGCTGGGTTACCGGTTCGACACCCGGGACCGGAGCATCGTGATCTCCGGCGATACCCGCGCCAGCGACGCGGTGGTGCGGGCCTGCAACGGGTGCGACGTGCTGGTGCACGAGGTGTATTCGATGAAAGGATTCCTCACCCGGAGCACGGAGTGGCAGCGCTATCACGCCAACGCGCACACCTCCAGCACGGAGCTCGCGGCCCTGGCGACGCGGGCCCGACCCCGGCTGCTGCTGTTGTATCACCAGCTGATCTGGGCAGGCGCGAGCGAGGCCGACCTGCTGCACGAGATCGCCGCGGGTTACTCCGGCGCCGTGATCTCCTCCAAGGACCTCGGCATCTATTGAGTTCCCTGATGCTGCGGCGAGAGTTTTGCGGGCTCGTGGCGGCCGGCGCGGGGCTCGGCCTCGGCTGCCGGCGGGTCCATTCGGGCTCGAGCGGACAAGCGCCATTGAGCGCCCGGCCCGGGGATCCCCGCGGCAGCATCACCGCAGGCACGATCCGACTCGGAAGCGGCGACCCACACGATGGCTACCTCTACGTGCCGGCGGGCTACCGGCCGCAGACCCCGATGCCGCTGGTGCTGGCGCTGCACGGCGCCAGCGGCAACGTGAGCGGTCCGCTCGCGCTGCTCGGCCCCTATGCCGAAGCGCAGGGCTTCCTGATCGTCGCGGTCAACTCTTCGGATTACAGCTGGGACGGAGTGATCGGGAGCTACGGCCCCGACGTCGCGCGCATCGATACCGCGTTGCGGCGCGCGTTCGAGCGCTGCCGGGTGGACGCCGCGCGACTGGTGATCGAGGGATTCTCGGATGGCGCGTCGTACGCGCTTGGCCTCGGGCTCGCCAATGGCGATCTCTTTACCCGGATCGTCGCGTTCTCTCCGGGGTTCCTGCATGAATCCGCGACGGGGCGGCGAGGCCGGCCCGAGCTCTTCATCTCGCACGGGCGACAGGACACGGTGCTGCCGATCGAGGCTGCGAGCCGGCAGATCGTGCCGCGGCTGCAAACGGAAGGCTACGCGGTGAGCTACGTCGAATTCGAGGGGGGCCACGGCGTCCCGCCGGAGATCGCGCGGCGCGCAGTGAGCTGGCTGCTGCGATGAGGCGACTCGCCGGGGGGCGACGCGCTCACCAGCCTGCCGCCATACCATCCTTGCGGGGATCGCTCGCCGCGGCCCAGCCCCGGCGCAATTTCATGACGGCCTGACCGCCGCCCGCATTGCCGGGAGCGAGCAGGGCGACCTGGTGGCCCAGCTTCTCGAGCTGGGCGCGGACCTCCGGCCCGATCGGGCCTTCGAGCGCCACGCGGAGTCCATCGTAGTGCCGGAAGCGCGCCGCATCGAGCGCCTCCTGCAGGTCCATGCCGAACTCCAGCAGATTGAGCAGCACCTGCAGGTGCCCCTGGGGCTGAATCGCGCCGCCCATGACCCCGAAGGCGAGCCAGGGCTCCTCGCCGGCCGGCCCGGATTGGGTGACGAAGGCGGGGATGAGGGTATGGAAGGGACGCTTGCGGGGAGCGACCGTGTTAGCTAACCCGGGCTGCATGGTGAAGCCGGCGCCGCGATCCTGCAGCACGAACCCGGTGCCCGGCGCCACGACGCCGGAGCCGAATTCCTCGTAGTTACTGTTGATGAAGGACACCATGTTGCCCGCCGAATCCGCCGCGGCGAGGTAGATCGTCTCGCTCGCGGTGGCCGCGGCGCCGGGCTCGACCCGTGCGGCCGCCTGGTCCGGATCGAGCAAGGCCCGGCGGGCCGCGATGAAGCGGGGCTCGAGCAAGCGTGCGACGGGGACGCTCATCGCCGCGGGGTCGCCCACCCAGTGCGCGAGGTCGGCGTAGGCGAGCTTCTTGGCCTCGATGAGATGGTGCAGGTAGCGGGACGAGTTGTGTCCCATCGCCTTCAGATCGTAGGGCTCCAGGATCTTGAGCATCTCGAGTACCGCGACGCCCTGGTTGTTGGGTGGGAGCTCCCACACCGTCTTGCCGCGGAAGCTGGTCGAGATCGGCTGCACCCATTCGACCCGCTGCTGCGCCAGGTCGTCGAGAGTGAGAAACCCGCCGAGCTCCCTAACCCGGTCCACAATCCGGCGCCCGAGCGTCCCGCCGTACAGCACCGCGGGACCTTCCGCGGCGATCAGCCGGAACGACGCCGCGAGATCGGGGTTGCTGAACCACTCGCCGGCGCGCGGGGCCCGCTTGCCGTCGATCAGGAAGGTGGCGCGGGCGCCCTCATCCTGGGCGAGCCGGTCGACCGCGGCGGCCCATTGGCCCGCGATGACCGGCGAGACGGGGAAGCCTTCCTCCGCCAGCCGAATCGCGGGGGCGAGGGCCTGCGCCAGGGAAAGGGTGCCGTAGCGCTCGAGCAGCGCGGCCCAGCCCGACAGCGCGCCGGGCACCGTGATCGGCTCGGCGCCGAAGAGAGGAACAGTGGGGTGTCCGCGCTTGGCGAGCTCCTCGCGCGTCATCAGCGAACCCGATCGCCCGCTGGCGTTGAGGCCCACGAGCTTTTTGTCCCGTGCCGACCAGAAGAGGGCGAACATGTCGCCGCCGATTCCCGTCATGTGCGGCTCGACGAGGTTGAGCACCGCGGCGGCGGTCACCGCGGCATCGATGGCATTGCCGCCATGCTGGAGCACCGCGAGTCCCGCGGCGGTGGCGAGCGGCTGGCTGGT
>DASYPD010000086.1:0-4374 GCA_036007005.1 Gemmatimonadales bacterium | reverse complement strand
CCGGTCAGCGCGATCGTGTCTTCCTCGTGTCCAAGGTCAGGGAGACTCATGTGGCGGGAGACGGCATCGCGCGTGCGTGCGAAACGAGCCTTGTCCGTCTCGGCACGGATCATCTCGATCTCTACCTTCTGCACTGGCCGCAGAAGGTTGTGAGCCTGTCGAGCATTGTCACGGCGTTCGAGAGCTTGTGCACGAAGGGGAAGATTCGCGCTTGGGGTGTGTCGAACTTCACGGTTCGCGACATGGACGAGCTGTTCCGTGTGCCAAACGGCGACCGTTGCGCGACCAACCAGGTCTCCTACAGCCTCGGCGATCGAGGCATTGAGCGTGACCTGCTGCCGTGGTGCGAGCGGCAGGGCATGCCGGTCATGGCTTATTCGCCGCTGGGCGGTGAAGGCGCCAAATTGCTGCGGGATCCCACGCTGGCACGTATTAGCACCGCCCACGGTTGCTCGACCGCTGCGGTCGCGCTGGCCTGGACCATCCGTAGCGGCAATGTCATTGCGATCCCCGAATCCGGCTCGGTGGCCCATGTAAAGGAAAACGCTGTCGCGCTCTCGCTCACGCTGACGCCGCAAGACCTTCAAGCTTTGGATGCAGCGCATCCGCCGCCCAGCCGCTGACTGGACGCTCGCATCACCGTCGGCGCGGACTTGAGTTGCCGACGCAATGAGCATCCCTGATCTCCGGCGTTCGCCCAGCGGCGTGCGTGTTCGAGTTGCTGGCGTGCGGCAGACGGGCACAGGTCGCGGACCCTGCATCGCGCATCGGGACGCTCCTCGGCGAGGAGATCGACTGGACATATCTGGTCCGCTCGGCACTCGCTCACGGGATGAGCCCGTTCGGGAGTTCAGGGTGCTTGCAGTTGTTAGGGAGAGCCGAAAGTCCGTGGCGGCCGTGGTGCAGAAACTGGATCTCACGGAGACGGAGCTACGAAGCTGGGGAGGTCGATGAGGGTGGGGTCCCAGCGGGCGCTGACGACGGAGGAACGGAAGGAAGTCGGGCGCCTGCGGCGGGAGAATCGAATGCTGGTTGAAGATCAACAAAGCTGCACGGTCGGTGATCGACACCGCCCATACGGCTTCGTGTCAGGTACGTACTTCGTCAGGTCGACGGGTCAGACGGCGGCGAGGGCCCTCTGGGACCGCTTTCTCCGCCACACTCCCCCTAGCTCCACCAGTGCGGTTCCGGCTAGGAGCAGCGATGTCGGTTCCGGAACTGGAACCCCTGGCAAGGTGGAATCCGGGCCCGTACCGAACTCAAAGACGGCGCTGTTGAGCCGGTTGACGTGCTGGAGCATGGGCGCAACAATTTCGGCGCTGCAGTCCTACGTTCTGATCCTGGCCACCGACCGATGAGACGATCAGGCAGGTACGACTGCATGCGATCCGACAGGCCCGGCGGCCGCATCGCCTGTACGAGCGCCCCCATGGGCGCTGGCATCGCGGCCCGGCCGGTAGATCCTGACCACCTCACTGCGGCCTCCCAAGCTTCTTCGAGCACACGATTAGATGGTCGGCCCGGTCCTAGCTCGCCCGTAGTCCCGCCTGCACGCCGTCGGCAACCAGGTCGGCCAACTCCGCCTGCACCTCGGCCAGGTTCGTCCTGCACCTCCCTCGCCGCGCGACCTGGGTGAGCGACATACAGCCTCCCCTACGGATCCGACTCTCGTCTATCACGGCGTTCTCGCCCCGCGGGCGCGCTGGCGCTCGCAGGTCGTCCGCTACGCCCGCCCGGCCCCTGACGGCATCGCCCTCACGCTCGAGGCCACCCCCCGCTCTGCCGGCCCCACGCAGGCCTGCACCTGGGCCGCCTTGATGCGCCGCGTGTTCGCTCTCGATGTCCTGGCTTGTCCCCGATGCGGGCCGGCTGCGAGTCACCGCCACCGTTCAGGACCCAGTTGTCGTGCGCGCCCTCGCCCACCTGGGGTTGGCGCCCAGTCCCGACAACCCCGGCCCGGCCCCGCCCCAGCCCGATCACACCGCGGCAACCGGGTAACCCCCCTGGCGGCCTGTCGGCCGCTCAGAGAGTCTCCTGATCAACGACGGCGCCGGCCGCCAGGGCCGCCGTCTGCCCTGCTCACGCGCCCCTTGACGACGCAGAACAGCAAGAACACCGCCACTTGGGAGTGCGATCAATCACGCGGTGTCCGGCGCTCAGCCAAGGGGGCGCTGGGATTCCCGGGGCCCCCCTGCAGGCCGCCCCAGGGGGTGCAGTGGGTGGCCTTAATGTTTCCTATGCGCCTTATCCTGACCACGCTTCAGATTCACCGCCCTGCTTGCGTTCTCCAAGATATTGCCCGTACAGTCTGTTCTCTGCACGATAGCTTTTCCCGTGCGGCAAGTCGGGAGTGCAAGCCCGCGGATCGCGACGGCGAACATGGAGGGCCACTCATGACGGGACCAGAGGCGTCGCTGCCGGTAGAGTCACAAGCATCTAGCGTCTTCGCCGGCAACCGCCACAGGAAAGCCAGGCGCGATGCTATCGCCCTCTTGCTCGCCACGGCAGCCATCGCCAGTATCCTCTATTGGCTGCAGTTCACTACGCCTTCCATTTGCTGCGGGGATTTCGATGGCTACTACCACATCAGGTGGAGCCAGCTGATGTGGAAAGGGGTTCTCGACGGTGAGTTCCCGCCCAGCTTCATCTGGTTGCCGCTCACTACACTCAACCCGCGCGATTACGCCGATCAGCACTTCCTTTTTCACTTTTTGCTGATTCCATTCACTTGGTCTGGCAACTTGACCATAGGCGCGAAGACTGCTGTGGTAGTGTTCAGTACCTTAGCCATCCTTTCCTGTTACTGGCTACTCCTGCGTTACAAAGTGCCATATGCATTCTTGTTCTTCCTCGCTTTGATGTCCTGCTCCGCCGACTTCTTCTACCGCCTAAACATGGCCCGCGCGAGCAGTTTATCCATTATCTATATGACGGTTGCCATTGTATTGCTCTTCGAGCGAAGGTACGTGTGGCTGGCGCCGCTGGGGTTCCTTTACGCCTGGACGTACAATCTTTTCCTGTTCCTCGGCGTGATTACGGTGTGCTGGATCACCGCAGTTTGGTGGACTCGCCGACGCATCGAGTGGCATCCAGCTTTCTGGGCAGGTCTCGGCATGGTCTCGGGCATGGTAATCAATCCTTACTTCCCCCACGATTTCAAACTGCTCGCCGAACATCTCTTCGCTAAGGCTGGTCAGTTTTCGATCGCTCCTGGAAGTGAGTGGTACTCCTTCGCGAGCTGGCTACTAGTGAAGCGCAGCTTCTTCGCGTGTGCAGCCATGGTCCTGGGCTACATGGGGTGCGGCTACCTCCTCGCTCTCGAGCCTTATCAGCGTCGCCACGCGGAACGTCCGATGTTTTTTCTGCTATTTTCCAGTTTTCTACTGCTCATTACCTTGCGCTCCCGCCGCTTCACGGAATACTGGCCGCCATTCGCGGTACTTTTTGCAGCTTTTGCCCTTGCCGCCTTATGGGACGCACGGTCGGAATGTCAAGCGCAGGTAGTGCGGCAAGGGGGGTGCCAATATCCGCAGGCCTCGAAACGCGAATGGATGTGGCGAGTCGTCTCGGTCTCGGTCGTGCTTGCCGCCATTGCCGTCTACAATCTTGACGCGAGCCGGAAGATCATTGCAGCCGCGGAGGAGAGTAAAACTCCCGATCACTACTCCAGGGGAATGAAGTGGGTTCAAGACCATGTTCCGATCGGGGCCCGCATCTACAACGTGAATTGGCCAGACTTCCCAAAGCTGTTCTTCTACGACACCTCACACACGTACGTGGCCGGACTTGATCCCACCTACCTACTGGACCAGAACCCTGAGCTCTCGCGACTGTACGAACGGATCGCCGCGGGCCAGGAACCCCGTCCTGCTGCGATCATCCGCGATCGCTTCGGAGCAAGCCACGTGATGCTAGGCAATTTATGGGCCAGTCCGGGCTCATACCCTGGAGTGTTGGAGACCGAGGGGTTCGCGAAGGTCTACGAGGACAACGAGACCATCATCCTCAAGATCCTGCCTTAGGCATCCGGGAAAGGCGAGGCGCTACAGGCGCAACCCCGAGCCGCCCGCACGTCTTTGCCGCCAAAGTTTTTCCCTAGTTACTTTCCGGTGCAGAAATGGTCATAGAGATCGGCCCGGGATGTGCGAGGGACCTCCGGAGAGGATCCGAGTGCTCATTTCTGCCTCGGTTGGCTTTGACCGCATCGACTGGGATCACCGAACAAGCCGACCCGGTTCAGGGCCCGGCCCGGCCGAGTACGAGCAGGTTATTGGCGATGACGCCGAGCCTCACCCACCGCTGCATGCCGCTCTCGCCGCGGTACCGACAGCGTCGCAAGCCATGACGGCGCTTGAGCGCGCTGATCCGTCCTTC